>CAILQO010000025.1 GCA_903836285.1 uncultured Chloroflexota bacterium | reverse complement strand
GGTCGGTGGGTTGAGGAAACTCGGCGACACGCTTGATGCTGTCGGGCGCGGCGTGATGGTCAGCGCTCCCGTCAGCGCGCACTTCGGCGCCGTCCCGCCGTCGCCGTTATCCACCGCAATCCAGACCGGCCCAGTGAGCGCGTCGGGGTCGATCGTCACCTGTGCCGTTAGGGTCGTCGTGGTTCGCGCCGTGACCACCACCGTGGTACCCGCGAAATTCGCGAGCGTGCCGGTCAGGCTCACGTTCGGCGTACCGCACTGCACGAATGAACCTGCACCCGAGGTGACCCGCTGCAGCGCGAGCGTCGCCGTCGGGCTGAATCCCGCGCCGGTGAAGGTGAGGACGCGTTGACTCGCGCCTTGCCCGATCGACGCCTCGGACGCGCTCACGAGCAGCGGCGACCCTGTGATCGTCAGGGCGTTCGGCACCGTTACGCGCCCGCCGTCGCCGTTTACGACCGCCAGGCTCCGTGCGCCCGGGGTCGCGACGCTTGTCACGCACACCTTGAGGCTCAGGAACGTGGACGAGATTCCCGTGACGGTGGTCGTGACGTCGTTGCTGGTGTTCGCAAAGGTTGCCTGCACGGTGCCGGTGAGCGCATCGGCACTGAAGCCCGTCCCGGGAACGGTAACCGTCACGCCCACCGCGCCGGCGCCGCACGACCCGGCGCTGCTGCCCGCGCCCTGCCCAAGGACGGACGGGGAGATCCCCGACACGGTCACCGCCGGCGGCGCGGCAATCTGCATCTGGGTCAGGGCAGCAACCTCGCCGCTCTCGTCGCGATTGTCGAGGTAGATCGTTCGTCGCTCCGCCGTTTCGCGCGCCGTCGAGGCGATCGTCATGGTCACCGTGACCTGTGTCGAACTGTTGACGACCGTGGTGTACGTAATGTCGCCGTTGTTGGGGTCGAAGCGGACCCGTGCACCCGGGAGGATGTTGGAGCCAGTAAGGACGAGCGGCACGCTGATCGAACCAGACCCGAAGACCGTCTGGGAAAGCGCGGCGGCCGAAGGTGGGTTCGTCAGCGTCAGGACGTTTGCCAACGACACCGTGCCGCCGTCCGGGTTAGTGACCGTCACGCTGCGCCCGCCGGCCACTGCATTCGCGGCGATGGTTGCGGGGATTGTCAAGGTCGAACCATCAACCCTCGTCACCACCCCGGCAGTGATGCCATTGCCGTCGAAGCTCGCGGTCACACCCGTGGCGAACCCGGTGCCCTTGACCGTGACCGTGCGTGTTCGGGCGCTTGCGTTCACGCCGATGGTGGTGCCGACCGACGTCGTGCCGTCGGCGAGCAGGCGCGTGATCTCCGCCCCGGTGATCGTCGGGGCAGCATTTACGGTGATTTGGGCGGTACTGGTGAAAAAGGTCGTGCCGATGCACGCGTACACGTACAGCGAACCGGCACTCGTGAAGGTCAGCTCGGCGGTCACCACGGCCGCCCCGCCGGCAACGAGCGGCGCCGCACCGGCTGTCGTCGCCGAGGCGCAGTCCGCCGAGGTGGGTGCCACTGATTTTGTGCCGAAGTTGACCGTACCGATGGCTCCCGGAACGGCCGTCAGCGTGTTGCCGTAGGCATCCCGAAGCGTGATGGTCACGATGGCCTTGCCATTGACCGCGACTTGGGACCGGTTGAGCGCGAGCGGTGACTTGGTTGGGGAGGTTGTGGCGTCCCACGGAGCAGGCAGCGTCTGGATGTCCCCGAACGACGTCACGCCATCGGTCACCCCGGCGATCACGGAGGAGTTCGCGTAGCCGGTGCTGGTCTTGGTGATGCTCCCGGAAAAGGGGGCCGTCGTCGTCGTCGGGCGGACCCGCAGGTTCGAGAACGACATGAGGCATTTCGAGGTGCCGCTGGAGGCCCGCGTCACCTGAACCAGGATCGCGGAATCGGTCTGGCTGCTCACCGACGCCTGCGTGCCAGTGCCGAGTCCGCTCGTGTCGCACGTGGCGGCGAGCTGCCCGGCGAGCGGTGCAATCGTGACGACGGCACCGGGTGCGTTGGTATCAAACGCGAAGCCCGCCGGTGCCCGAAGCACAAGGAAGCCCGAACCGATCTCGCCGGGACTTGCCTCTTCTATGGAAGGTTGGACTCCGAGCGCAGTGAATGCCGGGGACGACCCAGTTGCCGCCTTCTCCGCGGTGATGTTCGTCGCTTGGGCGCCGATGCCCACCGTGAGGCGGGCGGCGGAAGTGGGGCGCCACGACACCAGGAACGAGGCGAGGGGGGTGCCCGTCAGCACCGCAATAACGACCAAGACGGCGCCAACCGGATGCTTGCGCGCAAACTGCCCCGGCCAGATGCCCGCCCGGCGCATGTCGCGCCCGGAAGCACGCACCCGCCGACGCGCCGTCTCGGCCATCGCGCTCCAGGCGTGGCGCAGCCGACCGCGCGCGATCCGCAGGCGAGTGCGGTAGACCGCGACGCGCCCGCGCCACGCAAGCTCACGGGTCGCCCGCTCGATCGGCATCCATTTGGCACGGTGGGGATTCGCCGTGGCCTCACGGGCGGCCTGAGCCGACGCATCGCCCAATCCGGCGTGTTCTTGCGCCGGCGGCTCGTCGCGTTCAGGCCCAATACCCGCTCCAGGTCGCGTCACCGGCGTCCCATCCGCCATTCCCGCGCACCTGCACTCGTGTCCATCTCGGTGCCTTGCCGTCGATTCGTCGCACCACGCCAAGGCCCAGGCCTTCTGGTGGTCCCTTCATGACAACGCGGGACGACCCGGCCGGTTCCGTCGAGGCGGATCGTTCGAAGCCGTGACGCCTAGGCTACCGAGGCTTGTGATAACGTTCACAAAGTAGCGGTTAGGGTGGTCGAGCGACGGGGGTCCCGGCGCACACCCCCCAGAGGCGCTGAGGAGGGTCCGATGCAGCGGTGGAAGGTCGTGGCAGCGGCAGTGGTTGCCGGTGCGTTGGTGGCCGGTTGCGGCGGTTCCGGTGCGGCCGGCGGGGGCGCCTCCGCGGGCGGCGATGCGACCGCCACGACGATCATCGGCCTCGACACGATGAAGTTCAATCCTGAGACGGTCAAGGTCAAGGCCGGCACGCCCCTGAAGATCACGTTCAGGAACGCCGGCGTGATCGCCCACGACCTGGTTACCGAAGGCGGCTCCCAGAATGCCAAGCTGGTCAACGTGGGAAGCAACAAGTCTCAGGACGGCACATTCCTCGCGTCCACGCCCGGTGAATATAAGATCTTGTGCACGCAACCAGGCCACACCGAGGCGGGGATGGTCGGCAAGATCATCGTTGAGTAACGCCGTGGCGCGACGTGACTGCGAAGTCGCATCCCCCTGTTGGCGGCCGGGGCCGGACCTCCAGCGGTCCGGCCCCATCCTGTTCTTCGGGTGCGCCTACCTGTCGCTCAACACTCGCTGAACCCGCACGAGTAGCACTTCTGGCAGCCTTCCTCGTAGACGAGGGCGGCATCGCCGCACTCGGGGCACAGGTCCGCCTTCATCGTCCGGTGCGAAACGTGACCGACGTCCGATCCAGCGGCAGGCTCGGGCAGGTCGGTCGCCAACTCATACCCATCCGCAGGCGCGTCATTCCCCAAGAACTCGGCAAGCACCTGCGCCACCGCGTCTGGCAGCGACCGTACCCGGTTCCGGCCGATCCCGAGCTGACGACCGCCGCCGATACCGCTCAACTGGTCGACGACCTCCTGAAGTCGGTCAGCCGGCGGGAGCGACGAGGGCAGGCGAAGAATCAGCGAGATCAGGCGACCGAGCGCCTCCGTTACCGAGGCAGTGTCGCTGCCGGCCTTGCCCACTTGCATGAACACCTCGAACGGCTGTCCGCCCGGGTTCCGCGTGATCGTGGTGAACATGGTGCCGAGTGGAGTGGGCATGCGATACGTCACACCCTCCGCGGCGCGAGGTCGCGGGAACAGGTGGGAACTGGCGCTGTCCGGGATGCCGAGACCGAGCTGCACCGCCTCGGTCTCCGGGCGGTCGCCATCGACGACGGTCGTTTGCGGTGCCGCCGCTGCGGACGGCGGCTCGATGTGCGACAGCACTCCCTCACGGCAACCATCGCGGAAGTACGTCACGCCCTTGCAGCCGAGGTCGTAGGCCATCATGTAAAGGGTCTGCACCTGATCGACGGTGTGGTCGTTCGGCGCGTTCACCGTCTTCGAGATGCTTGAGTCGGTGTAGGCCTGCACCGTCGCCTGCACGCGCACGTGCTCTTCGGGTGTCAGGTCGTTTGCTGAGACGAACCATTCCGGCTTCTCGGAGTACTCGGCGGACGGGTGCGCCTCGCGCCACTGCTGGAGGAGCGGGTGGTAGAGGATGTGCTCGCCAGTCCGGTCACGACGGCGCATCGCGAAGTCGTACACCGGCTCGATTCCGGACGACACGCCAGAGAGCAATGACGTGGTGCCGGTCGGCGCCTGGGTCAGCAGCACGGCGTTGCGGATGCCCACCTCAGCGATGCGGTCGCGAATCACCTCAGGGAGGCGCTGCACGAACCGACCCTGCATGAACTTGTCGCGATCAAAGTTCGGGAACGCACCCTTTTCGGACGCAAGCTCGGCGGACGCGGCGTACGCGTTGTCGCGGATCGTCGCGTAGATGCGCTCGACGACAGTGATGCTCTCGGCGGACCCATACGGGACGTGCAACTTGATCAGCGCATCGGCCAGGCCCATCGTGCCGAGACCCGTGCGGCGCGTGCCAAGCTGCGCCGTCGCGTTCTCCTCAATGAAATAGAGGTTGGCGTCGACAACGTTGTCGAGGAAGCGCATCGCCACGCGAGCGGTATCCGCGAGTGCTTCGTAATCAAAGGTGCCCGCCGTATCGGCGTCGCCACCATGCACGAACTGGGACAGGTTGAGTGCCCCCAAGTTGCAGACACCCCATTCGGGCAGGCCCTGCTCCCCGCACGGGTTCACGCAAATGATCTTCTCGTAGTACCACGTGTTCGACTCGGTGTTGTACCGGTCGATGAAGACAAGGCCCGGTTCGCCCGACGTCCACGCGGCGAGGCAGATCTGGTTCCACAGGTCGCGCGCACGAATCGTCTTGCGCACCTCACCATTGAAGGTGAGATCCCACGGCGCATCGGCCTTGACCGCCTGCATGAACGGGTCAGAGACGCAGACCGACAGGTTGGCATGGTTGATGCGCTTCAGGTCGCGCTTGACGTTGATGAACTCCTCGACGTCCGGATGGCTGTCGTCGAGCATGAGCATGAGCGCGCCCCGACGTGACCCGCCCTGCTGGATCACGTCCCCGGTGGCGACGGAGTACAGCTCCGCCCACGAGCACGGGCCGGAAGCGGTGCCATTCACCGACTTGATGTACGAACCGCGCGGGCGCAGCGACGAGAGGTTGATGCCGACGCCGCCCCCGCGCGCCATAATCTCGGTCATGACCTTGAGGTTGTCGAGGATGCCCCCGCGGCTGTCCTCGGGCGACGGGATGACGTAGCAGTTGTAGTAGGTCACCTTGTGGCCGGTGCCGGCACCCGCGAGGATGCGCCCGCCCGGCACGAACTTGAAGTCGCTCAACGCCTCGTAGAAGCGCCCCGCCCAGTACTCACGCGCCGCCGGGGTCTGCTCAACCTGTGCGATGCCCCGCGCCACGCGTGTCCACATCGCCTCGGGCGCATCCTCGATCGGAGACCCAGACTCGTCCTTCAGGGCGTAGCGATCGGTGAATACCTTGCCCCGGATTCCCTCAAGGACGGTTCGCGTGTCGCCGGTCAAGACACCCGTCTCGGACTTCCCCACCGACACCGCCGGACCACCCTGCACCGCCGTCATGGTTGCCTCCGCCTGGCGCTGCCACCATCACCGGTGACAGCCACGCCAATCATAGAACATCAGTTCTAGCGAACCGTGGCGGCGTGAAGGCATCGGTGCCCCGCCCGCGTCTGCGGCCGCGCATGCCGACACGTTGGTCGGCCCGCCGATAGTAGCGGGGAGCGCCCCGCGGCCACGCCTCGTGCAGGTCAGCGCCTGACCTGCGCCACCACGCCCATCAGGCGCCTTACGCCCTCAATGAGGTCAGTCGGCGGAAGGAACGAGAACGCAAGCCGCACGTGGCGGCTGCCGCCTCCCGCGGCGAAGTAGCTCGGCCCCGGGATGTAGTCGACCCCCGCCGCGCGCGCCGCTGGCAGCAGCTCAACGGCATCGAGACCCGCCGGCAACGTCACCCACGTGAAGAAGCCACCAGACGGCACCGTCCACGTAACGCCGTCCGGCGCGAACTCCTCAAGCGCCCCCATCATCGCGTCGCGCCGTTCACGGTAAATCGCGCGCAACCTCACGATGTGCGCGTCGAGGCGTCCGGTGAGCGACGCCCCGTCAGACGCGTACGTCGCCGCGACGTGACTGCCGAATGGGCTGGTCCCGACATCCACCTTCAGTTGGAGCAACCTCGAATGCAGCACCGCCGGGGCGACGACGTAGCCGAGACGCAGGCCAGCCGCGAGGATCTTGGAGAACGTCCGCACCTGCACGACGTGCCCTTCCGGGTCGAGCGAGTACAGCGATGGCAGCGGTTCGCCGTCGAAGCGCAGCTCGGAGTACGCGTCGTCCTCGAGGATGAGGAACCGATGGCGGCGCGCAAGTTCGACGAGGCGCGGGCGTCGCTCCGCTGAGAGCGTCACGCCTGCCGGATTCTGGAAGGTGGGGATCGTGTAGAGCAGCTTCGGACGAATACCGTCAGCGGCCAGCGAAGCGAGCCGGGACTCCAGTGCGTCCACGTCCAACCCGTGCGGGTCGAGCGGCACTTCAAAGATGCGTGCTTCCGCGTTCCGGAAGGTCTGCAACGCCCCGATGAATGTCGGCGCCTCGACCAGCATCGCGTCCCCCGGGTCAATCACCAGGTGCGTGACGATGTCGATCCCTTGTGAGCCCCCTGCGGTGACCAGCAGGTTCTCCGGGGTAGCGCGAATTCCCTCACCGGCAAGCTTCGCCACAAGCAATTCAAGGAGCGGCACTGCCCCGGCAATCGGCCCGTACTGCAATGCGTCGCCTGGCCGTGCCGCAAGGGCGGCGCGGGTCGCCTCGGTCACCTCCGCAACGGGGAACGATCCGGGATCGGGGAACCCGTACGTCAGCGGGATGACACCCGCAGCGCCGGCGGCTCCCGCGCGCATGAGCGCCGGACCGGCGGAGGCCACGCGCCGGGCGAGCAACCCGGCAAGATCGGGCGCGATGGCGGACATGTCTTGCCCTCCTGGCGTACTGCGATGACACGAAACGACCCGGCGTCGGGTGACGCCGGGTCGGAATGACGGGCGAGTGCGCGGGCGACGCTTAGTGGCGCGCGATCGACTCGAAGTTCTTCTCGACGACTGACCAGTCAACGTTCCGCCAGAAGGCCTTGATGTACTCGGCACGAGCGGTGCCGTAATCCATGAAGTAGGCGTGCTCGTACACGTCGAGGGTCATGAGCGGTACGGCACCCCACACGCCACCATGGTTGTGGGCGTCGCCAAGAAAGCTGTGGATCTTGCCATCGGTCGGGTCATAGGCGACCGTCGCCCACCCGCGAGACGCCATGCCGCACGCGGACACGTCGGCGATGAACTCATCGACCGAACCAAAGTCCTTCTCGATCTGCGCAAGGAGTGCTCCGGTAGGATGGCCACCCTTTCCACCAAGGTGCGCGAAGTACAGCTCATGCAGGATTTGGCCGTCGGCGTTGAAGGTCTCCTCAAGCTTGAGCGCGCGATACTCGGAATACGTCGCTGCGGCCTTGGACTTGTCCGCCTTCGGGAGCGCCGCGTCGATCTCGTTGCGCTTGTTCACGTAGCCGGCGTAGAGACGGTCGTGGTGCGCCTCAATCGTCTTGGCCGTGATGCCATCGAGGGCGTCCTTGGCGTAGGTGAGGTCCTTGACGGTAAACGGCATGCGTTCGATCCCCTTGCGTGCTGCGACGACCGCTTGGCGCGGCCGATACGATAGAACTCTAGCCCGGTTCCCAGATTGGCGTCAAGCGTCGCGACCGCGCGAGGACCGTCAGGCCGTCGCATCCCCTCACGCACATGGAGGCCCCAAGTGAACGTCCTCTGCACAGGCATGTCCGGGTCCGGCCGCACGAGTTACGTCAACAACGTCCGCCTGCACGCCTTGGCGCGCGGCAGGCAGCTCCACGTCTTCGACGTCCGCGACATCATGTTCCACCTCGCCCGCGAGCGAGGCGACGCCCTGGAGGAGGAGACGATCCTCGACGTCTTCCCGAGCGCCCTCGGCGCGTACCGGGCCGCGGCAATGGAGCGAATCCTCGGCGACGTTCGAGCCCTGCCGGACGGCGAGCCGTGGCTGATCGTGACGCACGCGACCTTTTCATGGAATTACTCGGTCGTCCCGGGCCTCGACGTGTACTACCTCAACCAGTTGCGACCCGACGCCTTCGTGACCATCACTGACGGCATCCTCTCGATCCGCCAGCGCCTGAACGAGGAGCGGTGGCGCCGCGTCACCATCAACAACCTGCTGTGGTGGCGGGACATCGAACGGTCGGCAACGGAGATGATGGCGGCGTGGCAACGCAAGCCCCACTACCTGATCGGGCGACGCCAGGGGCCGGACACCCTTTACCGACTGATCTTCGAGACGGATGTTCCGACGGCGTACCTCTCGTACCCGATGACCCACTTCGAGGGGTCGGACTTGCACGCAAAGCTTGAGGCATTCAGGCAACGCCTCCGCGAACTCGTGGTTGTCTTTGACCCAGCCGCGGTCGACGACTACACCCTTGACCCCAATGCCGCCGTCGGCTTCTCGGACGGCAGCGCCGGACGGGGCGCGGCCGGTTCACTCGCCGGCGTTGGCGGGACGTCCCACAAGACCGGTCGTGCCCGAGACTTGCTGCTCGACGGCCATCCGGACGATGCTGACGGCACCGGGCGCCCGCCAAACCCCGAAAACCTCGAGCACGTCGATGGGCAGATCGTCGATCGAGACTACAAGCTGATCGATCAGGCGCAGCTGGTCGTCGTGTACTACCCGACGACCACGCTGTCTGCCGGAGTGATCTGCGAGATGAAGGACGCCATCCATCGGGGCAAGCGGGTCTACGCGGTCTGGCTACCGTCAACGCCGCCAAGCCCATTCTTCACGCGCTACTGCACGCGGTGGTTCCGCGACGAGGAACAACTCTTCGCGTACTTTCGGGTGACCGGCATTGGTGCGCACCCGCCGGTTGACCTTGAAGCGTTGGATGCGCTGCCCGGGGAGGCAGGCGAGGCGGCGGTCACAGTGTGACCACCGCCGGGGGACCTACTCGAACTGGGTCTTGACGCAATCCAGGAACTCTCCCTTGATGAATGCGCCGGTCGCCACCGTGGAGAGGTAGATCAGCGGGTCGTAGTCATCGAGTCCGGAAGTTGACGTGTATTCGGCGTGTGCCAACCCGCGTTCGTCGCGGAGCCACCGGAGTGCACGGCCAAGCAGCGTGCTGCCAAGCCCCTTGCCGATGCTGCTTCGGCTCACAAGGACGCACCACTCAAACTGGTCGGTCGCCGACCCCGAGTCCCGCGCATCGCACAGGCCGATGAGTTCGCCGTCACGGTATGCCAGGAAGTACGTCTGCGGGCCAGACGCACCGGCGTTCCTCACGTCAGCCAGCACGCGTTCGCGGATCTCGGCCGTGGCGCGTTCGTACTGGTCCTCGTAGTCCTCCGGTTGGAGTTCGACGCGGAACCACTTCTGCGCCTCGCGCGGCTCCTTCCACCACCGGAAGTACGGTTGATAGCTATTCAGGATAAAGTGGCCAATCACGTCGGCATCGGGACGGTCGACTTGCACCACCTCGTACTCGGGCGACTCCGGGATATCCCGCAAGCTCGCAAGGTCCCACGCGAGGACCACGCTCCGGCGCGACGACCAGTAGCCAAGGCGATAGTAATGAGGCGCCATTCCGACGCCGTCGAGGAGCAGCCCATCGATCTTGCGGGCACCCCTTGATCGCAGGCGAGCCTCTGCCTCGGCGATAAGCGCCTCAGGCAGCCCGGAATCCTTAAGGTCGTCATCCACCTGCAAGTCAGTAATGATCCCCTCGACGAATGGCGTGCGGACACGCATCGCGAGCCTGACGGCACCGACGAACGACACGTCCCCGGGGTGACGTCGGGCAACCAGGATCTCACTCGGGCCATAGGTGAGCTGGTTCGCCTCGACGCGTTCGCCAAGGACTCGGGCGGGCGGATCTGGCAGGACCTCGATGATGTACGCGGCGGCGGTGGTTGTCATGGCAAATCCTATTCGCGGAACCGCGCGATTTGGGTCCGTTGGTATGCGAACCACGTTGCCTCATCAATCGTCGGTTGCGTGAAGGACGTCACGACCAGCAGGCCGGACGTAACTAGCGACTCCAGAACCGCCAAATATTGCCCCTTCAGGTAGTCGTCGGTGAGCTGGTCGTGAGGGAGCGCGGCGAGCCGAGCTTGGAGCAGCACGAGCGACCGCTCCACGGTCGTCATCGGCCCCCACACTTTCCCAAGCGCGAACGACGGGTCGTTCATGACCCGCACGATGCGGTCAACCCCCCGTCGCCGCCCTGAGGTCACTCGTGCCCTCGCGGTGCGACCGGCGAGTTCACCGGGGATGGCGGGCGTTCGCCCCGGAGGGCGGCGAGGATGTTGTCGACGCACGCGGCCGACATCCGCTCGGCGGACTGGCGCGTGATCCCCGCGATGTGCGGCAACGGGAGGACGTTCGGCATCGAACGGAGCGGGCTGTCCACCGCTACCGGCTCAACCTTGAACACATCGAGTGCCGCCCCGGCGATCGTGCCGACCCGCAACGCCTCCGCGAGATCTTCCTCGTGCACGAGGTCGCCGCGAGCAGTGTTGACGAGAAACGCCGAGCGCTTGCACCAGGACAGCGTCCGGGCGTTGATCAAGTCCTTCGTCTCTGGCATTGACGGGGCGTGCAGCGAAATGTAATCGGATTCGCGCATGAGCGTCTCGAGTGAGACTGGTTCGGCCCCACCCGCCCGAATCGCCTCGTCCGGCATGACAGGGTCATGCGCGAGGATCCGCATGCCGAATGGCGCCGCACGCAACGCGACCTGGCGCCCAATCCGGCCAAACCCAACGATCCCAAGCGTTTCGTCGAGCAACTCGGACCCGATCTGGCGCGCCCACTGCCCTGCCCGGGTCGTCTCGACATGACCCACGACATCGCGTGCGAGTGCCAGGATCATCGTCAACGCACAGTCGGCAACCGAGTGCTCATTCGTGCCAGGGGTCGTGGTGATCCAGATCCCGTGATCCGCCGCTGCGTCGGTGTCGATCGCGTCGAAGCCGACACCCCATCGTGCCACGATCCGCAAGCGGGGCGCGGCCTCGAAGACGCGCCTGGTGAAGTGGTCGGTGCTCGCAAGAACGGCGTCGACGTCGGCAACCAAGGGAACCAGCTCATCCTCAGTCGCCGGGCGCGCGTACGGGCTGGCAATCAGTTCGCACCCGGCCGCGACAAGCGCCGCCTCGTGCGCGTGCGCCGTACGGCGAAAGGTGTGTCCGGTAAGCAACACGCGATAGCGGGACATGCGCAATCCTCTTCTCTCAGCCCGAAACCTCGGCCCCGTCCGTGGTCGTGGTTCATCCGGAACGGTCGGGCCGAACCGCCGCCGGGTCAGTCGCGGATGGGTAGTGCGAGGAAGTCCTCTCGGGGTGGGGTGAAGACATCGATCGCGATCAGCCCGTCGGCACCGGGGATGACTTCATGGAGAACCCCGCCAGGAATCAAGTAGTGGTCACCGACCTCAAGGTCGCGCGTCACGCCGTCGATTGTGAAGCGCGCCGATCCCTGGGCGATCCACCCGGCTTGTTCGTGCGGATGGGAGTGCGCCGGAACCGTGCTCCCGGCCGGCACGACAACCCGTGCCAACATCAACCGCTCAGTCGCCACCAGCCGGGCCAGCACTCCGGGATACAGTTCGCGAACCGGGAGCGCGTCCCAATCAACGAACGCCAGGAACGGGTCGCCCACGGTCGCCTCCGGTACGGCGCGAGCGGCGACTCCCCCTCGGTGACCGTGCAGTTGATGGTACCCAAGCCATCATGGGAACCTGTCGCTCGGTGGGTGCTTCAGCCTCGGTTCGGCCCGGCCGAGGGCTCCTCCCGTAGACTTCGCATGCCCGGACGCTGCCCGCCCGGAGCGGAGGTCATCATGGACCAGAACGCGAACGGTGCTCGCATCTTGCGGCCTGCCGAGCTGCCATCCATCTCCCGTGCGAAGGGTGTTGTCACCCAGCCGCTGGTCATGGCTGAGCGTGGTAGCACGACCCTGACCATGGGCCTCAGCACCTTCCAGCCGGGTGCCACTATTCCGTTGCACACGCACAACGTTGAAGAAGCGATCACCATACTTGAGGGAGAAGCGGTCGCCATCATTGACGGTCACGAGTCCGTGGTCCGCCCAAACGACGTCACGTTCGTCCCGCCTGGCGTCCCCCACCACTTCCGCAATGACAGCGGTGCGACGATGCGGTTCCTCTGGACGTACGGCGGTGCGCACGTAACCCGGACATACGTCGAGACCGGGGTGACGGTCGAGCACCTGTCGCGCGAGGACCGGCGTATCGCCGGAGCACCGGACGCCTGAACGGACGGCGCCGCGGGGTCTCCAGACCATGCCAGAGGCGTGGCAGCTCATGGCCGTGGTCGCCGCCGGGTTCGCAGTTGCCACGTGGTACGCATGGATCCGTACGCGGGATGCGTCCGACGCTTGGATTTCGGCGTGGCACTACTGGCCGTCTCGCAAGGACGAGACCCGCGCGGCGTACGACCGATGGCGACGGGCGCTTGCAACCTTGGTCGTCGCGACCGCCATCGCCGCCGCCGGCGCCATGCTCGCCTACGCGGGACGAAACCCAGCAGGTACTACAGCAGCGGCAATTGGCGTGGGGGCGTGATCCGCGGCGTTCCTTCGCTCTTGGGCATGGCCGGCGCCGGGTCAGGGGACGTCATCCCGATCAGACCGAACGACGCCTGCACTGGCGCATCAGGGACAGGCCCTACCTCGCGCGCAACACGGGTACTTCCGGGCACTCCCGCTGCGTTCTGTGGGCCGCCACCCAGCACAGGCGTCGCGGCAACCGGTGCTTCCCCGACGGTGTCACGCCGGCGTCGCGCACGTTCCACGACGCTCGGCAGCGTCGAGAAGTCTGCCTCAAGGACCTTGCGCAACGCC
>CAILQO010000024.1 GCA_903836285.1 uncultured Chloroflexota bacterium | reverse complement strand
CTCATGGAGCGCTGTCAGCGCGTAGTGGTCGACCACGTCGTCCCCCAGGATCTCCCGCGCACGAGTGCTGTGCTGGAACGCCCGAGCCGCCTCTCGCAGCGTCGCGGGCAACCGCAGAACGTCGGCTGCCGCGTACGCATTTCCGCTGAAGGCATCCGGAAGCTCCAGTCGATGGGTGATCCCGTAGATCCCCGCGCCAATCATTGCCGCGTACGCGAGGTATGGATTGGCGTCGGCACCGGGCAGGCGGTTCTCGATCCGGAACGACGGGCCGCGCCCGACCACGCGAAAACCGCACGTCCGGTTGTCCATCCCCCAGGTGATCGCCGTCGGCGCCCAAGACAGTGACTGGTAGCGCTTGTAGGCGTTGATGGTCGGGGCGAACAGCACGGAGACCTCCCGCGCCACCGCGAGTTGCCCGGCCAGGAAGTGCCGGAAGGTGGCGGTCGGCTCACCGTCGCCGCCGTGCCCGACCCAGAAAGCGTTGCGCACGCCTGGCAGGTCCCACGCGCTCGCGTGCACGTGGCAGCTCGATCCGGCCTCGTCGGGTGCGACCTTGGGCATGAACGTGAGCGCCATGCCCTGCTGTTCGGCAATCTCCCGGGCTCCGTGCTTGAGCAACACGTGCCGGTCCGCCATCTCGAGGGGCTCGGCATGCTCGAGGTTCAGCTCAACCTGCCCGCGCCCCCACTCGCCTTTCGTGCCCTCCATTGGCACGCCGGCGGCGCCCATCTCATTCCGGAGACGGCGCAGCACCGGCTCCTCACGGCCCCCCTGCATCACGTGGTAATCCTCGAGATACCGGCTCGCGCGCCCGAGGCCCCGGTAACCCTTCCCTGCAGCGGTCTCGTACGTCTCCTGAAAGAGGTACCCCTCAAGCTCAGACGCCATCCGGAAGCGCAGCCCGGCGGCGGCGGCCCGGTCTACCTGCGTCCTCAGGACCTGTCGTGGGGCGATCGGGACGGGTACCCCGGACCCATCTCGCGGGTCGCCGATGACCATCGCGGTCCCTGCGAGCCACGGGAGGCGTCGCGCCGTGCTCCAGTCCGGAACCACCGTGAAGTCGCCGTAGCCACGATCCCAGCTCGCATACCGGTACCCCGGCAACGGCTCCATCGCCATGTCGACCGTCAGCAGGTAGTCGCACGCGTGGATGCCCTCGTCCGCAGCGTGCTGCACAAAGTGCCGGCCGGTAAGCCGCTTCCCCATCAGCCGCCCTTGCTGGTCGGGGAACGCGACGATCACTGTGTCGATCTCGCCAGTCGCGACCAGCGCCTCGAGGTGGATCCGGTCGAGAATCGGGCCGGTCATCGCGACCTCCATTCAGTCCCTCGCTCGAATTGGGCGTGACGGGGGCCAGTCGGGCGTAGGGGCGAGTTCCAGTACCCGGCAGCATAGCGCACCCCTCCCCTAGCCCCTCCCACGGTATGCCCACGTTTCTCTTGGGCCTGCGGTTACCGGGCAGCATCGAAGCCTGGTGCTTCGCCTTCTGGCGGGTATTCGTTTTCTTGGACCGACTGCCCTCCTTGGTCGCCTGCCGGGGGTTGGGGCAGGGGCAGGGGCAGGTGGCTTCTTAGGGGGGCGGGGGATTGGCTCATCACCTCCCCAACCAAGCCGCCTACCCCCAGTCTTGGCTCACGCACGCGGCGGTGACCCGCTAGACTGGCAACTCTTGGGTCGCATACGGCGCGCCCACGGCAAGGAGCAACCAACAATGCCCGAGGCGCAACGCACGCGCCGCGACCTTCCGAACCTCGTCATCGATGCCACGACCCCAGTGCCCCCCCCAAGATGGGCGTTGCTTGAGCGTCGCCTGATCGACGTTCAAGGCGAGGCCATTGCCGAGTTCCACGCCCGGTACTTTGACGAGCGCGGGTTCCTCAAGTGCGTCCCCCGGTGGTCCGGCGATGACGGTCCGGACGATGCCTTGGAAAACGTCCTCAACTGGACGGTCCTCCACGCCCTCGGCGCCGACGACTCGATTCTCGGGCGCTACAAGCACGCCCTCGAAGGGCATTTCCAGCAGTACACCGAGGCGCGCACGACCGACGTCGCCATCGGTCGTGACGGCATGTACTACCAAGATTTCCACGCATGCTTCGACTGGTTCCATCATGGCGAAGCGTGGAGTCCCGTCCTCATGCAGGGGCTGTCCGACCCGCACGACCGGATGCTGGTCTCCCGAATGCGACGGTGGACCGGGTGGTACGCCGGCGAGAACGCGCACGTCCCGAACTACGACAAAGCGCACCGGGTGATCCGAAGCTTCTTCAACGGGAGTCGTGGCCCAATGCTTCGTCCGGCGACCGCCCTCGATTGGGCTGGTGATCCCATCGAGGTAGAAGGGCGGTTCGACGGCGCACTCCACGGCGAGACGTCGTACGACGAGATGCTTGAACACTTCCGCGACTACACCGACGTCATCGGCGACAACCACGTGAACCTCGGCGCGACCACACTCGGCGTCTCGGCGTACGCGCTTACCGGCGAGTCTCGGTGGCGTGAGTGGGTGATCGAGTACCTCGACGCCTGGGTGGACCGGGCTGAGCGGAACGGCGGGTTGATCCCTTCGAGCGTCGGCACAGACGGCACCGTCGAATCCGGGTACGGGTGGTACGGCGGCGTCTACGGCTGGGGCTTCTCCGTCATGCAGATCCCGTGGCAGGGGAAGGTCGCGCATCGCGCATACCACACCCGCACGCCGTTTTCGCTCGCGAACGGCCTCCTGCTCGGCGGTGGCCTCGGGTACGTCACCCTCTTCCGCCGCATGATGGACATCGTGAACGGCAACGCCCGGACCCGCGACGGGCGCGTCGAGTACCCGCACATGTATGGGCGGCTGGACCGGCTTGAGCGCATCGAGCGAGGCGAGAGCCTCGCTGGACTCCCGGCCCACGGCCCCGAGGGGTGGTACGAGTTCCGGTCCCGGCCGTTTGCCCCAAGCGCCCTGGCAGTCTGGTACTGGACCCACGACCGGTCGGCACTGGATCTCCTCGAGGAGATGCCGCGATGGGTCCGGTTCCTCGACGGCAATGACCCCACCTTCGCCGAGGATGCCCTCGCGGCCGATCTTGACGCAGTGCGCAGGAAGGTGGAGGGGTTCCGGGCCGACGCGAAGTCACCTGACACCACCATGTCCGACGACATGAACCACAACAACCCCGCCACCACTGGCGCGCTGATCCAGCTGGTGACGGGGGGCCTCCCAACTGGTCGGGACGTGCACGCCCTCCACTGCCGCCTCCGCTACTTCGACCCGGAGCGCCGGCGAGCCGGACTTCCCCTGGATGTGGCCGCCCTCGTCGAGGCATTCAGCGAGGATTCAGTAACCGTCTCCCTCGTGAACGTAAGCCCAATCGAGGCGCGCACCGTCATCCTGCAGGGAGGGGCTTACAACGAGCATCGCCTCGACCACGTGGCGGTGGCTGAACTCAATGGCGGGGCGCCGAGCGAAGCTGTCGCGACCGGCGGCGCACCGTTCGCCGTCCGACTGTCACCTGGCGCCGGGACCCGCCTCGTGATCCGCATGGCCCGCTACGCAAATGAGCCGACGTTCGCCTTCCCGTGGATCTGACACGACCATGCGCGGCTATCCGGTCTTGACTTTCCCACCGTACGCGCTCGTTCCTCGTGCTCAGTAGGGGGGACGGGGCAGGGGGGTGGGCGTTGGCGGTGTGGGGGCAACGGCTCACCACTCCCGTCGCAACCGAGGAGGGGTGATTCGTGAAACTCGGACTCGTCACGTACGAACTCGGGCGCGACTGGGACGTGCCGACCTTGATCGAACGGCTGCCTGGGCTCGGCTACGCCGGCGTGGAGCTGCGGACTAGCCATGCACACGGCGTCGAGGAGATGCTGGACGCCGGCGCGCGTGCTGAGGTCCGACGCCGGTTCGCCGACAGCCCGCTTGAGTTGGTCGGCCTGGGCACAACCTACGAGTTCCACGCCCTCGACCCGTCCGTGGTGGCCGCCAACGTGGAGGGAACCCGGCGCGCTTGCGCCCTCGCGCGTGATGTCGGGGCGTCGGGGGTGAAAGTGCGGCCGAACGGCGATCACGAGGCTGCCGGGGTCGCCCGAACCTCAACGCTCCATCAAATCGGCATCGCCTTGCGTGAATGTGGCCGGGCCGCCGCCGACAACGGCGTGGTAATCCGGCTGGAGATGCACGGGACGGTCGGGGACGCGGTCGACATGCGCCAGGTCATCGACATCGCCGACCACCCGAGCGTCGTCCTCTGCTGGAACTCGAACACCCGCTTCGACGTCAGTTCGGATGGGACGGTGGCGGCCGACTACCACCTTGTCGCGGACCGGATTGGCTTGGTGCACCTCCATGACCTGACCGATCACGCCTACCCGTGGCCGGAGCTGCTGCGCTTGCTGGACGCTGACGAATACGATGGCTGGTGTCTCGCGGAGTGCGCCCCGGCCAGTGCTGACCCTGCCCGTGTCCTTGCCTACTTCCGCTCCCTGTTCGACGCCTATCGAGAACTGGGGCGTCGTGGCGTGATTCAGGTTCCGCGATCGTAACGACGTGGGCAACAATCAGCGTCGTCAACGCCATGCCGCGACCTCTGCCCCTGCAAGAATGCCTCGAGGCACCGCTCGCGGTCGCCGCGAAGGAGAGGGAAATGCATCCAGCAGTAGTGGTCGTCGATATGCTCGACGATTTCGTCACCGGCCCCTTGGCGAACCCGCGCAGCGAGCGGATCATCCCGCGCATCGCTGAGCTCCTCGATGGTGCGCGCGACCGCGGTTGGGTAGTCTGCTACGCGAACGACGCCCACCTCCCGGGCGACCCGGAAGAGAAGATTTGGGGGCAGCACGCAATGGCCGGGACGCCAGGAGCGCAGGTGATCGCGCGACTTGCGCCCCACGCCACCGACATTGAGTTCCCGAAGCGCTACTACTCGAGCTTCTACGAAACGGGGCTGGGTGGCTACCTCCGCCAGCGTGATGTCGATACCGTGATCCTCGTGGGCCAGCACACGCACATGTGCGTCCGGCACACGTCGGCCGATGCGTTCAACCTTGGCCTTAGGATCATCGTGCCAACCGACGGTGTCGAAGCGTTCACCGACGCGGACCATGAAGGTGGTCTTGCGTACCTCCGGCAGGTCTATGGCGCATCCACGCCGACAATCGCGGAACTTCTCGCGTCGCACCCGACTGCCTAACGACGGTACGTCGTTCTCCGCCGACGTAACGCCAAGTTTTTCCCGGACTCGCCAGACCAGGTGGCCCTCCCTCGTTTCGACCGGGGAGGGCGCCGTTGGGGGTGCGTGCGCTCTATCCGCTGTCCTTGAGGTATTCCTCGATGGTCATCTCCGGGGCACGAAGGCGCGCGAAGAACGCGGCCTCCGACTTGCGCACTGCTGACGCCTCGTCAACCACGCGGTCCGCGATGTCAGGCGGAATGACGAGGGCACCGTTCTCGTCCGCATGGATCACGTCGCCCGTGCGAATGGTGGCCCCATCGATCACGACCGGGCTGCCGATGTCAAGCCACGTCATGATCCCGTGCATCGGTGAGACGCCAGCAGCCCAGCAGGGCAATGGCACGCCCCGCACGCCTTCGAGGTCGCGTATCGACCCGTTCGTGAGGAAGCCGACTGCACCCGCAAGGCGCATGACGGTGCCCATGCCATCACCGATAGTTACGGTGTAGCGCGGCCGCAGTCCCACCGACTCCATGACAGCGAAGATTGGGGCTCCCGGACCGTGGCGCGAGGCAACCTCGACCATCAGCCGGATCCACGCGTCAAACATCGACGGCGGGTTTATGAAGCCCGGCGACGTCGTGTCCATCCGAGCCGTGACTGCAATCCCAACGCGGGGTCCTGACTCCGGCATGAGGCTTCGGATATCCGGACCCGTGTAACCGAATGACGGGTCGCGTACTCCCAGGCGCTCCAAGCCGTTCGCGACGGTTGGCGTGTCAAACGCCGTCAGTTGCCGCACACGATCGAGGTCCATCCGGATTGCCTCCCGGCGCCCCCCTCATCCGTATCTCAGTGAGGCTCACTCCGGCGCCATCGGCAGACTACCGCAGCGTCTTGGGCGCATGCGCGCGCCACTGGCGCGTATCGACCTCACCACTCACCACCACAACACCACGTCAGCCCGGGAGATGCGACAGGTGTCAACACGGATACGCTGCGGTCAAGCGACCGTTCCACCGGACCGGGCTTCGCTTGCAAGGGGGATACCGGCTCATGGCTGAGGACGCACCCGCCTGGTTTCCATCGACCCGCGACATCGCACGGAGCCGTCTCGCCGCACTCGCCACAGGCCTCGGCGGCGGCTCCTCCACCCAACATGCACTCGACGCGCTGCGTAAGCGCGCCGCCGCCGACCCGGCGTGGTTCTGGTCTCAGATGGCGGAAGAGCTGGCACTGCCATGGGATACCCCGCCGAACGGCGGCCTGGACCTCGCCCGAGGCGCCCCGTTCGCGCAATTCTTCCCCGGTGCGTCGCTGAACCTCTCCACGGCCGCCATTGACCGTTGGGTCGATGCCGGCCGGGGCGACACCACCGCGATCATCTGGGAAGGCGACGAGGGCGGAACCACGGAAATCACCTATGCCGAACTCGCGCGAGAGGTAGCGCTCGCTCACGGCGCAATGGCCAAACTCGGCATCCGCGAAGGCGACCGCGTCGCCCTGTTCATGCCCCTCATCCCCGAGTGCGCGGTGGCGATGCTTGCGTGCGCTCGCCTCGGCGCGATCTTCACCCCGATCTACTCCGGATTTGGGGCGTCATCTGTGGCCACGCGTCTGGTTGACAGCGGTGCTCGCCTGCTCGTCACGGTCGATTCGGCGTCCCGCCGAGGGCGGCCCGTGCCACTCAAGGCCATCGCGGACGAGGCAGCCGCGGAATCACCATCGGTCGAACGGATGCTCGTGGTCCGTCGATTGGGCGAAGCCGCCGGGGTCGTGCCTTGGGATCCCTCCCGCGACGTCTGGTGGCACGAGGCCTTGCAGGGCGCTTCACGCGCCGCCCCGTCGAGGGCGAGAACCGCCGCGTGTGATCCGTACATGCTGATCTACACCTCCGGGACAACCGGGAGACCGAAGGCGACTCGGCACGTCCATGCGGGCTTCCCTGTGAAGTCAGCGACCGACATGGTGCTCTGCTTCGACGTCCAGCAAGGGGACCGTGTCCTCTGGTACTCGGATCCCGGGTGGATGATGGCCCCATGGCTCATTCAGGGCACCTTGCTGCTCGGTGCGACCGCGGTGCTCTTCGATGGCACGCCGGACTGGCCAAGCTCCGGGCGCCTCTGGGAAATCGTCGATCGCCACCAAGTGACCGTTCTCGGGATTGCCCCGACAGCCATTCGCGCCCTCATGCGCCACGGCGAGAACGCCCCGCGCGCAGCCAATCTCTCGTCACTTCGCGCGCTCGGGTCAAGCGGCGAGCCGTGGACCCCCGAGGCGTGGTGGTGGTACTTCAGGGAGATCGGTCGCTCGCGGTGCCCGATCATCAACTACACCGGCGGCACCGAGGTCGCGGGTGGCATCTTGGCGTGCACCACGATTGAACCCCAGTACCCCTGTGCGTTCACTGGCCCGATTCCCGGCATGGACGCGTCGGTCGTGGACGGCTCAGGCAACTCGGTCACGGGCACGGTTGGGGAACTGGTGGTCCGCGCACCGTGGGTGGGCATGACCAGCTCGTTCTGGGGAGGACCGGGGGATGGTCACGACGGCCACGACGCTTCGCGCCAACGCGAGGCGGATGATCGATACCTCGATACATACTGGCGCCGTCCCGGCCTTGATGGCATGTGGGTGCACGGCGATTGGGCACGTGTCGACGAGACCGGTGCGTGGTACCTGCTTGGGAGATCGGACGACACGATCAAGGTCGCGGGTAAGCGACTGGGCCCGACTGAGGTTGAGGGTGCCGCAACAGCGCACCCAGACGTTTCGGAGGCGGCGGCGTGCGGTATCCCGGACGCGATCAAGGGCGAATCCCTCGCGGTCGTGGTCGTGCCGACCGACCGTGGGGCCGCAAATGACAAGAAGCGCCGGTCGGCGTTGGCAGAGGAAGTCGCTGGCGCAATCGCCCTAGCACTCGGCAAGTCGTTGCGCCCCGGTCTTGTGGTGGTGGTCCCAGACCTGCCGAAGACGCGAAGCGGTAAGGTGATGCGACGAGTGATCCGTGCAGTGCTATCCGGTGACCCCGACCTTGGCGACCTCTCTGGGCTCGACCAGACAGGGCCGATCGATCGCCTCCGTGAAGCGATGGGGCAATTTAACCTTGAGCACGACAGAGCGGAAGCCCCGAGTGCACGATGACGGCCGGGTGGGCGCCGTGCGTACTGGCTCCGCTCGTCGCCCACCCCTGCGCGCGACACCCATGCCCCGCCTGCGTGGCTCGTCGCCAACGGTGCCGGAGCGCGCGGGCCGCCGTGATTATGTCAACGGCAGGTTGCCGATGCGACGTTTCTTGGTCACATGTTGTGACACGTTTGGGTCGCCCCTGATCTGGGAGGTCACCGCCGCGTAATCGGTACCAAGCCGCTCGCCTGCACGTTACGGAGCGTCAACCTGGCGGTCAGTCTGGGCCAAGTGTCCGTAGGGATCCGCCGCCTCGTCATCCAAGGTTCACGTACCAGGATCCGCCTACTGTGGAAACCGTTTGACGGTTTGGCACCGAAACGCTACGGCCGAAAGGCAGCTGGGCGCGTCCTACTCGGTCGCTTCGCCCTGCGGTCCGATCTCAACCGGAGCCAGGTCATGCGTCTCCCATGAGCGGCCGGTGACCTCCGCCGTCCAGTCCGCAAAGATGGCCATGCGCATCAACGACACAAATGCGGGGCGCCAGTACTCAAACGCTTCGCCGTCGAACGCCTCGGCAGAGATCGAGAACTGCACGTCCCGTTGGTACATCACACGCAGCCAGCGCCGCCACCGGGCGTGTTCGGCGCCATCAACGGGCGTATCAGCGTCGTAGGTGTGTTCAATCTCCACGTCAATCAGTGACGCGACAGCCTCCGCGTCAACACGCTCGATGAGCGCACCCCGGATCGTGGCAACTCCGCCCGACAGCGCGTCACGCAACACCTCGAGATCACCTGGCTCCGCAGCTGCGGGCAGGCGAGATGCCCGCAATGTCACCGTTGCGCGGAACGGTGCACCGTCCGGCGTGTGCAGGAACGTGGGGTTGCCTTCCTGGACGCTCCACTCGCGCGGGTACAGGATGGACACCTTGTGTTCGAGGTCTCGCCAGACGAGGAAGCCAGTGAATGACGGTCGGAGGCTTGGCGGGGGCGATGCCCACGTGCCGCCTGGGTCGATCAGTCGCTGCATTCAGCCAGTGTACGAGTGAGGACGAAATCGCTCGCTCGATCGAGGACCAGATCCGAGATGGCACGGGAAGTTGCAGTTCGGTATCGTGCGCCAGAGACGTGCTCCGTCCCTGCAGGTGAGATTGCCACCGGAGCCTGTCACGACCTGAGCACCCACGGCAACGGTGACCGGCAGGGTGCTCGAACCACCTAGGAGGAAACGATGCTCCAATCCGATCAGGGGCAGCCGCCGGTGCGCGGCCACGCCCGTCGCGAGGCGCTCAGACGCATCGCGTTCGGCGCCGCGGCGCTTGCGTCAGGGGCAGCGATGCCCACCATTGCCTCTGCTGCACACCCCGGGCCGAATGGTCACACCGTGGTGGGTTCTGCCGCCTTTCAGGGCGCCTACAAGGAGTCCCCGCTCCTAGCCGATCTGGTCAAGGCAGGCAAGCTCCCGGCCGTCGAGCGTCGGCTTCCCGAGAACCCACGTGTGATCAAGCCTCTGGAGGCAACCGGCAAGTACGGCGGAACGTGGCGTCGTGCATATCGCGGCCCGTCCGACCGCGTCGGCCCGTCCAAGTTGGTCGAGGAGATGCTGGTCGATTGGGAGGCGCCTACGCCGGACAAAATCGGGTTGATCGCCAACCTCGTGGAGAAGTGGGAGCAAAACGCCGACGCCTCGGAATACGTCTTCACCTTGCGCAAGGGACTGAAGTGGTCTGACGGATCACCGGTCACCACGGCAGACGTGACGTTCTGGTTCGAGGACATCCAGCAGAACAAGGACATCCGGCCGGCGCCGGTCGATCTGATCCGCCAGAAGGTCGCCGGTGAGTACAAGGTCGCCGCTCTGACGGTCGTGGACGACATCACCTTCAAGGTGACGTACGCGGCCCCGAACCCGTTACTCCCGATCTCCATCGCAAAAGTCGGTGGCTTCCCGAACCCGCCGGCGTTTCTTGCACCGTCCGCTTACCTCAAGAAGTTCCACCCCAAGTACACGCCGGAGGCGGACATCGCAAAGGTCGCCACCGAGAAGAACCTGCCCGCGTGGCAGGCGCTCTGGGGCGACGCGGGCAACTTGGAGGGTGCCATCGCCTTCTGGTTCAAGAACCCAGAGCTTCCGGTCCTCATCCCGTGGATGGTCAGTGTGCCAGCCCCGGCTGACCCGATGGTGATGGTTCGTAACCCGTACTACTGGCAGGTCGACACCGACGGCAACCAGCTCCCGTACATCGACAAGATCGAGCACGCCTTTTTTGAGAGCACCGACGTCGTCAACCTCTGGGTTGCCCAGGGGAAGATCGACATGCAGTTGCGTCATATGTCCGCTGGTTCGTACGTGTTCTTCAAGGAGAACACTGCCAAGGGCAATTACCGCGTATTCCGGTGGCGGTCAGCGAGCACACAGGCGTACTTCCCGAACCAGAACTGCCCTGACACCGTGCTCGCCAAGCTGTTCAGCACGCCTGACTTCCGTCAGGCGCTCAACGTCGCGATCAACCGCGAGGAGATTGCCGAGGTCGTCTTCAACGGCTTGGGTAATGGGCGTCAGGCAAGCCCGGTTGCCGGTTCACCCGAATTCGACGCCGACTTCCCCAAGGTGTGGGCGCAGTACGACCCGAAGCTCGCGAACGACCTGCTTGACAAGCTTGGATTGACCAAGGGGTCGGACGGCATTCGCAAGCGTCCGGATGGCAAGCCGCTCGAGTTCGTGGTCGAGCACATCTCGCCGACCGGGTCGCCTGAGAACGACCAGCACGAGTTGGTGAAGGGCTACTGGGAGGCCATCGGCATCCGTGCCACGATGAAGCAAGTCGAGCGGTCGCTGTATGAGGAGCATTGCCGTACCGGTGAGATTGAGGTCGGGAACTGGGGATTCGATCGGTCGTCAGTCGTGAAGGCTGATCCGGGACGTTGGCTCGGCACCATCACCGACGGCCCATGGGCTCCAACGTACGGAAACTGGTACGCCAAAGCGCCCTTCAAGCAGGAGGAGCCGCCGGCCGACCACCCGATCCGTAAGATCTGGGACCTGTGGGAGAAGGTTCAGGTCGAGCCAGACGAGGCTCGGAGGAACGCCCTCTTCCAGGACTTACTGAACGTCCACAAGGCTGCTCCAAACGTCGTCGGCATCGTTGGCGAGATTGTCGCCCCAATGATCGTCTCGAACGCGTTCGGCAACGTGCTCGATGGCTACATCGCTGACGACACGCTGCGAGACTACGGCCTCGTCAACCCGCAGCAGTTCACGCTCGGAAAGGCGTAGCCATCGCCCACCCCGGCGCTGCGCAGCAGCGCCGGGTACCGGGGTTGCCCATCTCGGGCGGCATCGACTCCCGGGTCCGCGCACCCGTGACCGTTATCGCCCCACGTGCGTCGAGGCTGCGATGCTTGCCTACACCTTCCAGCGACTCCTGCTGTCGATCCCCACGATCTTTGTCATTTCCGTCTTATCGTTCGTGCTGATTCAGCTGCCGCCGGGCGACTTTCTCACGTCGTACGCAGCGACCCTCGCCGCCATGGGCGAGCAGATGTCGGGCGACACGCTTCAGCTCCTCCGTGAGGCGTACGGACTGGACCAACCCATCTATGTTCAGTACTACAAGTGGGTCTGGGGAATCCTGAGCCGCGGTGACTTCGGTCTGAGCCTCGAGTGGCGGCAACCGGTCGCGTCGCTCATCTGGGAACGCATGGGCCTCACGATCGCGCTGACGCTCAGCACGCTCCTTTTCACGTGGCTTCTTGCTATCCCGATTGGAATCTATTCCGCGACGAACCAGTACAGCTTCTTCGACTACCTGTTCACCACGATCGGCTTCATCGGACTGGGGGTTCCCGGGTTCATGCTCGCCCTCGTGGTGATGTGGCTTTCGTTCTCGTGGTTCGGCGCCGATGTCGGGGGTCTATTCTCCGACCAGTACAAGAACGCGCCGTGGTCGTTCGGCCGGGTTTGGGACCTCATGAAGCACCTGTGGGTGCCAATGCTCATCCTTGGGATGGAGGGCGCCGCCGGCCTGATCCGGACGATGCGCGCAAACCTCCTCGATGAATTGCACAAGCCGTACGTCACGGCGGCCCGTGCGCGGGGCCTTGACGAGACGGTCCTGACGTACGAGTACCCAGTTCAGGTCGCCCTCAACCCGTTCATCTCGACACTTGGTTGGGCACTTCCTGGTCTCGTCAATGGCGGAACGATCATTAGCGTCACGCTTAGCCTGCCGACGGCCGGCCCGCTGCTCCTCCGCGCGCTTCAGTCGCAGGACATGTATCTGGCCGGCGCCTTCATCCTAGTACTCGGGACGCTAACCATCTTGGGCACACTCATCTCCGACCTGCTGCTCGCGTGGATTGACCCGCGAATTCGCCTCGACCGCTAGGAGACGACGGTGACGGCCACCACGCTCACGCCTGACGCCGCCGCGAACCCGCTCGAGCCGCAGCCGGACGGGCGCTCCCGCAGCGCGAACAAGGCGCTTGTCGCCTCGCAGTGGACCCT
>CAILQO010000023.1 GCA_903836285.1 uncultured Chloroflexota bacterium | reverse complement strand
GGGGCACCCTCGCGGGTACCCCCTCGTCCCGGCCGTCAGGCCGGATCGCATGCGGCCTCGCCGCTCGCCGTCGCTACTTGAGCAGCTGCAGCGCCATCTGCGGCGCCTGGTTCGCCTGCGCCAGCACCGCCATCGTCGACTGCTGCAGGATCTGCGTCCGCACCATCTCCGACACCGACTGCGCCACGTCCGCGTCCCGGATCCGGCTGTTCGCCGCCCCCGTGTTCTCCGCCGACACCCCAAGGCTTGCCACCGCACTGTTCATCCGGTTCTGCACCGCCCCAAGCAGCGCGCGCGACTTGCTCACGCTCTCAATCGCCGTGTCCAGTGTCCCAATCGCCGCATTTGCCGACGTCTGGAACGACAGCGACGACAACTGCCCAAGTGTCGTCGCGTATCCAGACGATCCAAGTGCCGACACTGACAGGCCCACGGCCCGCGCGTCGAGCGCCGACAGGCTGACCGACACTTCATCGCCGGTGTTCGCCCCAATGTGGAACACCAACGATGTCTGCGACGCCGACGTCCCGACCAGCAACGACTTGCCGTTGAACTGCGACGATGACGCGATGCGATCGACCTCGGCCAACAGTTGATCCATCTCCGCCTGCAGGTGCTTGCGATCTGGGTCCGTCAGCGTGTCGTTCGCCGACTGGATCGACAGCTCACGCATCCGCGCCAGCAGGTTGTGCGTCTCGTTCAGCGCCCCTTCCGCCACCTGCATCAGGCTGATGGCGTCCTGCGCGTTCCGCTGCGCCTGGTTCAGCCCGCGCACCTGGTTCTTGAGCTTCTCGCTCACCGCCAGCCCCGCCGCGTCGTCCGCCGCCTTGTTGATCCGCATCCCGGACGACAGCTGCTCGATCGCCTTGAAGAAGCTCGACTGCGTCTGCGACAGGTTCCGCTGCGCCGAGATGGACTCGAAGTTGTAGTTGATCCGGAGCGCCATGGCCGTGGTTCCTTCCCTGGGAGTTCTTCCGGTCGAGCCGTCCTTGGCTCCAACCAACCGCCGTGGCAACCGTCCCCGCGCCCGCCCCGCCTCGGCCAAGGTGGGGAGGTTCGCGTCACCGTCCGGTGCCTTGAACCAATCGTCGGCACGGTTCTCGCCGCCGCGAGTCCGCGGCCGCGAATTCCTGTTCCGTCGACCACATGTGGGATTCCGTCACACTCGCAGCAAGTTCCGCACCCTGCGTATCTGGGACGAGCACTTACTCGGCCGACAGCACGTACAGCGCGCGCCCCTTGGGCCACACGCGAACCGGATCCCCCTCAACGAGGGCGACGTCGCGTGCGCCCACGTCGTGCACCGTCACCGTCACCCCCGTCTCAAGGGCAACCTCGTAGTCGGTCACCGCCCCAAGAAAGGTCGCGCGCCTCACCGCACCCGACACCGCCGACATGCCCTCAGGCACAAACCCGTCGGCACGCCCGACCTCCAAGTCCTCGGGACGCAACATGGCGACCGCTGGTCCGTTCGCGTCGGTACCTGGCCCGGTTGCCGGGTACGCCGTGCCGCCGATACGTGCGTGCGCCCCCGACGCGTCGCGCTCCACCGTCACCGGCACAAACGACGCGCGTCCGAGAAACCCGCCCACGAAGGGCGTTGCTGGGCGCCGATACACCGCAACCGGGGTGCCCGCCTGCGCAATACGCCCACGATGCATCACCACCACCCGGTCGGAGAGAGCCATCGCCTCAGACTGATCGTGCGTCACGTAGAGGGCCGTGATCCCGAGGCGCCGTTGTAGTGCCCGGATCTGGAAGCGCATCTGGTCACGCAGCGAGGCATCGAGGTTCGAGAGCGGTTCGTCAAAGAGCAGCAGGCGTGGACGCACCACAAGGGCGCGGGCGAGGGCAACCCGTTGTTGCTGCCCACCCGACAACTGGTGCGGGCCACGTGCGTCGAGGCCGCCGAGTTCGACGAGATCGAGCGCCTCGCCGACGCGTTCGCGCACCTCCGACTCTGGTCGGGAGGTGATGCGCAGGCCGTACGCCACGTTTTCGAAGACCGAGAGGTGCGGAAACAGGGCGTACGACTGGAAGACCATCGCCATGCCGCGTCGATGCGCCGGTAGCGGGTGGATGTCCTCGCCTTCGAGGACGATGCGCCCGGAGGTGGGCGCCTCAAACCCTGCCACCAGTCGCAGCGTCGTCGTCTTGCCGCAACCAGACGGGCCAAGCAGCGTGACGAGTTCGCCCCGGTCGATCGACAGCCACACATCGTCGACCGCCGCGGTCTCAGATCCCGGCTTGCCGTCGCGCGAGGTGAACACCTTCCCCAGCGCCTCAAGGTCGAGGTAGCCCATGACGTTCTCCCCGGCGACGCGCGCCGCCCGGTGCGGTCAGAACCGCGAGATGTCCAGCTCGCGCGTCGCTCCTGCCCGACCCCACCGCTCCACCGCTGCCGTCAGAAGGCCAAGGACCGCCACCACGATCGTGATCAGGATGCTGGTGTAGGCGACCGCCGCGCCCATCTGGCCAAGATCCATCAGGTCGAGGATCTCCTTGGTCATCAGCTTCCATCGTGGCGAGGCAAGCAGGATGATCGACGACAGCGCGGTCATGTTCCGGGTGAAGCTGAAGACCATTCCTGCCAGAAGCGCCGGGCGCAGCAACGGAAGGACGATGCGCCGGAAGGTTGCAGTCGCGTCGGCGCCGAGGTTGGTTGATGCCTCCTCGAGGCTCGGCGAGATCTGCTGCAGCGCCGCCACCGCCGCGCGCTGCCCCGTCGGCAGGCTCCGAACGGCGAGCGCCGCGACCAAGATCAGCCACCCCCCCGTGAGTTGCAGCGGCGCCTTGTTGAAGGCCAGCAGGTACCCGATGCCGAGCACCGTCCCGGGTACCGCCGCACCGAGCATCGCCACAAAGTCCAGCCAGTCGCGCCCCGGCACGTTCGACCGCACCACCACATACGCCACCACGAGGCCCGCAACCGCCGCGATTGGCGTCGCCCCAAGCGACAGCACCACCGTGTCGCTGAGCGCCGACCAGCCGCGGCCAAACGCCACCGCGTAATGCGCCAGGGTCGGCCGGTAGTCGCCCCCCCACACCGTCACCACACTCGCCGCCAGCACCGTCAGGTAGAGCAGCAGCACCAGCGCCGCGAGTGCGCCAGTCGCCACCTGCAGGCCCGTGCGCGCAGCACCATCAATCGCAAGGCCGCGACCGCCGCTCGGCTTGCCGGTTACCGAGATGTACGTCGCCTTGGCCACCCACGACCGCTGGATCACGAAGACGGCAAGCGACGGAGCCAGCACGATCGTCGACAGCACCGCCCCCATCTGGAAGCTGCCCTGACCGACGATGGCCAGCCACGACTGCACCGCCAGCGTGTTGAAGTCTCCGCCAATCAGGATCGGGTTCCCCAGATCGGCCAGCGACTCGATGAACCCGAGCAAGATCGACCCAGCGATTCCCGGCACCAGCAACGGCAACGTCACCGTGCGAAACGTCCGCCCAGGCGACGCCCCCAGGTTCAGGGCGGCCTCCTCAACGGCCGGATCGACCGCCCGCAACAGCCCCTCGAACATGAGGTGTGCCACCGGGAAGAAGGTCACGAACTGCACGAAGGACAGGCCGGGCAACCCGTAGATGTCGGCCTCGATACCGAAGACGCCGCGGGTGATCAGGCCGCTGCGGCCGAACAGCAGGATGGACGCCAAGCCGAGCGCGAACGGCGGCGCGATCATCGGCAACAGCACGAGGCCCCGGAAGACGAGCGCCATCGGTGCCCACGGCCGGGCACGGACCAGCGTGAACGCCGTCACGAAACCGGCCAACGTGGTAGACGCTGCCGTGATGGTGCCGAGAAGCAGCGTATTCCAGACGACGCGCAGGTACACCGGCTTCGTCGAGACAGAGACCCACGCTGCGAAATCCACCTCGCCACGCTTGAGGAACCCCTCGGCCAGGACGCGGCCGAGGGGGTAGACCACAAATACCATCACCAACGCGACAGTCAACGCGCCCAGCATCACCAGGGCAGGGTCGACCGCACGTCGACGAGGCCCCAGCACCGTCACGTTCGTCACGAACGTACCGTACGGGCCGACAAACGCAACCGAAGCACCGTCAAGACTTCGGTTGCGGCGCAATATCCTCAGTGAACTTGGTGCGGATCTTCTCCTCCATCGTGCCAGCG
>CAILQO010000022.1 GCA_903836285.1 uncultured Chloroflexota bacterium | reverse complement strand
GATGCGTCCGAACGCGCGGAAACCTGTCACCCGGCGGACGAAGCCTGCGTGGGTTCGTCCCCCATCACCCGAGGGCGAGGGCGATCCCGACTCGGGGGAGGCGAGTACTCCCGCAGCCTCCCCGCGTGTCGCGCTGTCTAAGCTTGCCAGCCTGCGCGAGGATGCCGCTGCGCGCGTCGGGGCCACACCTCGGCGCACTACCGAGGCACGGGTCGAGGCCCGCCCGACCCCCCGGGCAACCCGGGCTGCCACCGCCCGAACCGGCCCGTCGCTCCTCGATCACGCCGGCGCCAACATCGGCCACATCCGTGCCGACCTGACCAAGATTGCGATCCTCGCAGCCGCGATGATTGGCGTGATCATCGCGCTGTCGCTCGTCCTCGCCTAGGTTTCGATGGCCCCAACATCTCCCCACACGCTGCACTGGCTCACCCGGTCGTTCCGATGCGCGTCCTGATCACCGGGTCGTCCGGCCAAATCGGTACCAACCTTGGCATCGCGCTGCTTGCCGCGGGACACGAGCTGGTCGGGATTGACGTGCGCGCGAACCCGTGGACCTCGCGGATCCAGACGCATGTCGTCGATCTTTCGGCGATGCCGCTTGACGTCGGCCGGGGCCGAATCGGGCCCGCGGAAATCGGCGAAGTTGACGCAGTCGTGCACCTGGCCGCGCACGCAAAGGTCCACGCACTCGTCGAGCGCCCGTTGGGTGCCTTCGAAAACCACGCGATGGTGACGAACGTCCTCGAGTTCGCGCGGCTCAACCACGCGCCCGTCCTGCTCGCCTCGTCACGCGAGGTCTACGGCAACGCGATCGCACGGGGCGTGCCAGTCCCGGAGACCGCCGCCGATTTTCGCGCCGCACCCAGTCCGTACGCTGCCATGAAGCTCGCAAGCGAAGGGCTCGCGGCAAGCTACCGGGGCTGCTTCGGCATGCCATTCGCCGTGATCCGCTTCAGCAACGTGTACGGGCGCTTTGATCACGACCTGGCGCGCCTGGAACGTGCTATCTGGGTCTTTCGTGACCGGATCGCGCGTGATCTTCCGGTGACCGTCTACGGCGCCGACAAAGTGCTTGACTTCACGCATGTAGATGATGTGGTGGCCGGGGTGCAGGCAACCCTCACCGAACTGGTCGCAGGCAACCCGGCCGTCGTTGGCGAGACCTTCAATCTCGCGCACGGTTCGGGTTTCCCGCTCATTGGGGTCGTCGACCTGATCGCCACGGCGATCGGTCGGAAGGCGGAGCTTCGCATCGAACCAGCAAGACCGGGCGAGGTGACGTGGTATGTCGCGGACGTCACGAAGGCACATCGCGCGTTCGGGTACACCCCGCGCATCCCGGTCACAGAAGGCATACCTCGGGCTGTCCGTGACGCACCTCCGATCTAAGCCTTGCGGCAACGGCCGGCCGCGGCAGCCACCTTCCGTCACCCTCGGTGAACTCCCGGCGACTGAGGTCGCGCGCTCAACGGCCCGACCACTCTGCGTCATGCCGCCGAGCGGTTCACGTACGACATCGTCCGACCACGCCGATCGCGCGGAGCCAGCAGTACCGGAGACGTCGCACGCGCGGTGGGCGTGGCACTTGCATCTAAGCGTTCCTGCGAGCCGCCGGGTCGCGGTCCGAACGCAGCGGACCGAACAGCGACAGGCGCGATCGCTATGCTTTCGGCCGTCATGAGCCAGATCACCCTCGCGCACGAGCCTCTTGATCTTCCGTTGGCGTCGGTATGGAGGATCAGTAGGGGTGCGCGCACCCACGCATACAACGTGTTGGTCCGCCTGAACTGGACCGACGCCCACGGCACCACGTGGGAGGGCCTCGGCGAGGCGGCGCCGTATGCCTACTACGGGGAGTTGCGCGGGACGGTCGAGGCCGCCCTCGACGCATTCGCTCCGCTGCTTGGCGACGACCCGTTCGCGATCAATTCCATCATGGATCGGCTCGAGGCTAGGGTTCGGCACAACACCGGTGCCAAGGCTGCCATTGACATGGCGCTGCACGACCTTGTCGGCAAGTTGCTCGGACAACCAACGTGGCGCCTCTGGGGACTCGACCCAGCGGGCGGCCCCGAGACGTCGTACTCGATCGGGATCGACACGCCGTCCACGATGGCTGCCAAGGCGCGCGAGTTCGCCGACGCTGGATGGCCCCTCCTGAAGCTCAAGGTTGGGACGCCGGACGACGCCGCCTGCGTTCGGGCGGTGCGCGACGCCGCTCCACACGCGCGTCTGGTGATCGATGCCAATGGCGCTTGGTCGGCCACCGAGGCTGTCGCGCGGCTGCGACAACTCGCACCGTTCGGGATCGAGTTCGTTGAGCAACCGTGCGCGAGCGAGAACGTCGCCGGCCTGCGATTCGTACGCGAGCAAACCGGCCTGACAGTGATCGCGGACGAGTCGTGCGCATCCGAGGAGGACATCCCCGCGCTTGCGGATGCCGTCGACGGGATCAACATCAAGGTGATGAAGTGCGGCGGTCTGCGGCGTGCGCGGCGAATGGTCGAGGTAGCCCGAGCGCACCACCTCAAGGTGATGTGCGGGTGCTTGATCGAGAGCAGCCTCTCGCTCTCGGCGGCGGCGCAACTCCTTCCCCTGCTGGACTTCGCCGACCTCGACGGGAACCTCCTGCTGAAACACGACCCGTTCCGCGGCGTGACCGTAGATCGAGGCCGCCTCGGCATCCCCACCGGGCCAGGCCTTGGTGTCGTCGCCGTAAACGAGCAACCTCGACCGTAACGCCGGATCCCAGATTACGGTCCGCGCCCAGCATGCCGACGCTGCATATTGACGCGCATCGCTAGCGCCGCTACGGTTGTGATGCAAGGCGAGATTGGACTTGCGGCCAGTGCTTGCGGCGGCCGCGGGTCCCTGCTACTATCAGAACACCTGTTCTAGAACAGATGTTT
>CAILQO010000021.1 GCA_903836285.1 uncultured Chloroflexota bacterium | reverse complement strand
GCGGGCAGGTTCACCGGTGCAGGTTGTCCAACCGGCGAACCATCGAGGGTCACGACCTCGGCAAGGTTCACCCACCCGTAGTTCTCGGTCACCGGGTTGAAGACGAACACCCGCCCCTCAAGCGCCGGGCCAATCACCGTCAGCGCCGTCCCCGACGGGCCAACAAGGCCGAAGTCGATGGCCGCCGGCCCCTCATGCGCGTACACGTGCACGGTCGCCGAGTTGGTCTTGACCGACGACGGAAGCGCGAGCGTCGCTTCGGCCGGCGGAAGTAATGGGAGGTTCGCCTTGGCCGGGTCCTCCGGGCCAACGGCGGCGGCATCAACCCACCCCACACCGCCCGAACGCGGATTGGAGACAAAGATTCGCGTTCCGACCTGCGGGCCGACAACCCGCATCGGCGTCACCGGGCCGCCAATCGGGCCAAGGTCGATCGCCAACGCGGTCGGGTTCGACCAAAGGTGGGCGTCAGGATCGAAGTTGGACACGTACGCGACGCGCAACTCGGAGGGCAAAAGCAACGTGCCGGTGAGGCCGTCGACGTCGATCGTGAGGACATGCGTGACGCTTGCAACGTCATACGGCGCAGGCAGGCGACCGTAACCGAGGAAGCCCCCGCCGATTCCAGGTTCGTAGAGGCCGACGAGGCACGCAAAGGTGAGGTCGGCACCGACGAAGCGTGCGGGAACGGGCACGGCGACATCGACACCCGGCGCCGTGCTGACGCCATCGACGGACGTGCGCAGCGCACCAAGATCAACCGGTACGCCGCCGGCATCGCGCGTCTCCAGGCGCAGGTCGATTGGCGTGTCCAAGGGGACCACAGTGCCCCCGCCGAGGAAGCCTCGTTGCGCATCCGATGCGAGGGGGGGCGCCGGATCGAAGCGCAATGTGGTTCGCGATCCCGGCGCGAGGGCCAGCACCCGAGCCATGAGGGTCGCCGGCACGCGCACCACCACCGATCCGCCGTCGATACCGGCGAACCGCGGCGCAACGAACGCCACCACGGCGCCGTCGGCCGGGACCTCAACCGAAACGACCTGTTCAACGGTGACCGGCACCACGACGGTCAGGCCGCCCGGGGGTACGACGGCACGGGCATCGATACGACCGTCCGCGAGGATCCCGAATGGGTCCGGCACCAAGGCAATCGGTACGGCACCAGCACTGCCTGGCACGACGAACGACGCCGGAATGCGCGGTGCCGGGAGTGCCGTCACTTCGACCGCCGGCAATGGCGATGGCGGCGCCGTCTCAGCGGACGCTGCGGGCAACGGGGCCGCCGGGGTCGGCGTCGCGATTGGTACCGCCACCGGGCGCACCACGACCGCCGGGGCGGCGCTACCCCCTCCACCGCCTCCCCCGGACGGCGGTGGGGATGGCACGGCGACGAGCGCCTCCCTCGACGTGAGCACGAAGGTTCCCAAGGTGAGCGTCGGCACCGTGAAGAGGCCAGTTGCGGCATCAACAAGGGTCGCCACCGCACCTGACATCGCGGCGTACGAACCGGTGACCGCGTCATAGCGCGCCGGTCGCAGGTCGGATGGTTGCGCCGTCGTCTGGCCATGCGTTGCGGTCGATGGCGCACGCTTCCCGGAGAGGTCCGCCCGCGGGTACGTGATCAGCAAGGGCGAATCCACGGCGAGGTTCGCGACGGGAACGCCCGACGAGGTGACCGCGGACAAGCGGAAGGCGTCGCCGAATGGCACGAAGCCGGGGATGGCCGGCACGGATCCGAGAGGCTCGACCGTCACCGTCACGGGCTGGGCGACGGCGCCGGGCGCAATCCTGATTTCGGCGCTCCCGCGCCCGGCACGGACAAGACCCCCGGTCTCCGGAAGGGCGGGCGCACTCGCCGATGGGGGGAGCGTGGACGCACCCGCGACAGTGACGAGGTTGACGCCGGTGCGATCGGCTTCGGCAACGACGACCTCCGTCGCGACACTCGAAGCGGGGACGCGCGCCCCTCCGGCAAGCACGAGGTCCGCCGACGCCACGACTGACCAAGTCCCACGCGACAGGCGCAAGGACCACTCGCCGGTACGGGCACCCCCAAGGGACGTCGATACCCGCACTTGCCCGGTGGTGCGGAGCGTAGCCACCACCGTCGCGCCCGCGACCGGCGCGCCGTTCCCGGAGACCGTGCCCGAGACGGTCGCCTGCGTCGCCTCAAGCGAAATCGTCACCGGCCCGTCGGCTGTCGGTGCACCTGATGGCACGGGGTCCACGACGTGCGCCGGGTCGCCCGCGGCGTGTCCCGTCCCAGCCGTCGCGTAGCGCGCGTTCGCCCCCGACACGAGGAGCGTCGCCGCCCCGGGCGGCAGGCGAAGGGCAAAGGCGCCGTCGCGACCCGTGACCGAATCGACAACGGTGACGCCCCCGGATATGCCAAGCACCTCCGCGGCGACGCGCACGCCTGCGAGCTTCACCGACGCGCCGCCGCTCTCGGTCACGACGCTGCCCGCAATCACTCGTGTGGGAATGTCCACGTTGATCGCAGCCGTCGCGGGAGTGACGGACCCGTCAGTGCCGACGGTGATATCGGTCCACGGGCGGTCGGCGCTCGCGACGTAACCGCTCGAAGCCCCGGGTGACGCGGCGAGGCGCCACGCTCCAGGGGCAAGTCGGAACGTGAATGCGCCGTTATCGCCTGACGCAGCGGTGATGACGGTGCCAGCGGCGGCGCCCGCAAGACCGGTCGCCCGGATGATGGCGCGCACCGCAACCGGTGTCCCAGCACTTGACCCGGTCTGGCCCGTCACGATCTGGCCACCGACCGTCGTGCTGATCGTGCCGACCGTGAGCGTGGCAATGTTCGGGGTTCCAACGGTCGCAATGACCCCGGACTCCGCCTCGGGGGCAAGGTACCCACCGGCATTGATGGCGATACCCAGTCGGTAGCGACCGGCAGGTACCGAAACACGAAGCCTCGCCCCCTGGAACGCGACGCTTGCGCCCGTGCCGGTCGCCTCGTCCTTGATGAATGCGGTGCCCGCGATCTCGGCTGCCTCATCGTCGGTAAACGCGACGGTGGCGGTCCCATTGCCCGCCTTGGCGAAGGTCCGCTCGATGGTGGCCGTCGCCTCCGGCAGGACGAGATCCGGCATCGTCACGGTCGCGAGGCCCGCGACGGTGAGCGGGACCGGGATGCCCGGCATGAAGGTGGAACCGGGCGAAACGATGGCACCGACGGTCCAGGTACCCGGTTCCAGGGCCAGCCGGAACCGCCCGCCTGCGTCGGTCGTCGCAGGGACGACCGACCCGCTGCCCTCAAGGCGTGCTTGGACGACGACGCCCGCGAGCGTGGCGCCAGACGCAAGCCGGACCACGCCGTCGACGCGCGCCAACGTGCGTTCAAGCGGGGGCAGGTCGGTGGGGGCGATCACGGAAACCCGACCGTCAACGAGGCGTACCGCAAGCGGGTCAGGCGGCGTTCTGGTCGGGTCGTCGGGAATGACGGTCATGATGTACCCGCCCGACGGTGCCTGTACCGAGAAGTTGGCGCCGGACGTGGCGTCCTGACCCGGCAGGACGGACGACCCTGCCACTGCGGTGATGGCGTAGCCGCCACCCTGGAGGACGATCGTGCCGGTGGTGAGCTCGCGCGAGGTGCCGCTCACCAACTTGGTCAGGCGGCCCTGCAGCGTGCCTCCAGCCGCCTCCACGGCCACGTCGACGGTTGCCGATTCGGCGTCGCCGACCTGATCCCCATCGGCGAAGGTGACTCGCGCGGCGCGCGCCGGAACCCAGTCGGCACCTGGCGCCGCCAGCGGCGCGATCACATACTCGCCCGCCTCAAGGGCAAGCGGGCCGAACGTGCCATCAACGCTGGTGACGGTTGAGACTGAGAGGCCCCCGACCCGCGAGACCACCACGGTCGCGCCGGCGACACCGCTGCCGTCCGGACGGGTGACCGTCCCCCCAAGCGTCTTCACCAGAAGGTTGCGTGGCACGAACCGGAGGCTCACCGGCAACGGCTCGGTCGCCGGTGCAGCGGTGAACACCGCCGTCGCCTCGGCGGCGCCCTTGGGTGCAACGATGGCAGCGAGTGAAGCCGACACCGCCGGCGAAACGCGCCACGCCGCCGCACCAACCGGAACGCGCACGACGGCACTCACGACCGACCCGGCAACGGTCAGCGTCGGCGCGACGAACGACCGATCGACGCGCGCGATGTCGTCGCCGAACACACGCGTCACACCCGAGCCGGGCAGGCCGATCAGCGCATCGGCGAGGCGAGTGCCGACCCCAGGCTCAACGTCGATCCGGAGTGCGCTCGCCAGGTCCGTCGCACTGAGTGAGGTCACTGATGACGGCATGCCCCGCACCGCCACGGTGATCGTGTTCGGGTTCAGTGCGTCGAGGTCGACGTTGATCGTCCACGCAGTACCGACCGGCGCGCGCGGCTCGGTCACCTGCGCCACCAATGTCGTGACCGGGTAGCCGGGAACGTCGCCAACGGCGATGAGGACTGGGCCGCCGGGGAGACCGGCGAAGGTCGGTGCGGCGCCGTTGGCACCGGACGTGGCGTCGCGCGCCACGGCGGGAAGGTCGGCGGCGTCCCGCCGAAGCCGCACGGATGCGCCGACCACCGGCGTGGCGCCTCTCGTCACCACCACGACGAGGTCGCGGGGGCGAACGACGCGGAGGGCGATCGACGCGGTGGTGGCTCGGCCCTCGCTGTCGGTCGCCGTGACGGCAAGATCATGGACGGTCCCATTGGCTAGGGTGATCCCGCCCAGTTCGAGCGTGCGCTGCCCGCCAGCCCCGGTCACCGCGACCGTGCGCGACGCCGTCGCGCCCCGTTGGCGGATCGTCGCCCCGACATCGACGATGGAGACCCCCGCCCCGACCGCGGCGGCGGACACCTCGACCAGCGGGACCGTTTCGGTGGTGATGTCGAGGTTGCCGATGACGCGCGCGCCGCCCGCGGACACCCGCACCTCCGGCGCGCCCGGCTGCAGGACGAAGGTCCCGTCGACCGTCCGCACGTTGCCAAGTGCGTCACCAACCGCGACCCGAAGGTCATAGGTGCGCACCTTTTCCGGAGCGATCGGTTCACTTAATGGTGCTGACCATGCACTCGGGTCCACGCGCACGACGCCGGCCCCACCAATCGCGGTTGCCAAGGTCTGTGGATCAATGGCAATGGTCTTTACCATTTGCCAACTCGCCGCAGGCCCAAGGCTGGCGCCGAGCGATGGGCGCACCAGGAACGTCGCGGAGGCGGCGTCGAACGTGCCGTCTGGCCGGGGCCCGACGACGACCGCCAGTTCCGGCGTCGTCGTGCCGACCGCCGAACCCGGCGCCGGGGCGGCGAGCCGCACCGGCGGGGGCGACGTGTCCACGACCAACGTCACCGGTGCCGACTCGGCCGACCGGTTGCCTGCATCGTCGACCGTCACCACCGTGAAGCTCGTCGTCACGTCGTCGGTGAACGTGAGCGGCGGGAAGGCGAAACCCCACGTCCCGCCGGAGAACGTCACCGGGGCAACAACCGGCCGGTTGCCGTCGCCGATGGCATCGTCACCGTTGCGGCGCAAGCGCGCGATCATGCCGTCCGGTACCTGTGCCGCCGTCGTTCCTGCAGGCAGGCGCCCGGTCACCACCACCTGAATCCCGCCAACGTCCGGATCGGCGTCCTGCGCGGCGCCAACCTCCCCAAGGGCATCAAGTGATCCGGCGACGGGCGGCGGCGTCACCCGGAACGACCGCGTCGCCATCGCACCGGGGTTGCCGTTCGGGTCGACCGTCGCAACCCCAAGCACGTATAGCCCGGGGCTGAGTGCGACGCCCCCGGTCGCCGGGTACCGGAACGGCGCTTGCCCGGTCGACGGTCCAGCGGTGATCGTCCTGGGGAACCCATCCAGCGGCTCGCCGTCCCGGGCGAGCGACAGGGTGACGGCACTGCCCGGTTCCGTCGCGCCGATCACCGGCACCGGCAATGTGATCCCCGATGCGGCCAGACGGGCACTGTCTGGTGGGTACGACAGCGTCGTCACCGGCGCCACGGTGTCCACGATGAACGACGCGACCGCGTCGGGTGCGACGTTGGGGACCGGGAACGCCACGTCACGCGCACGCGCGGTGAGGGTCACTGCGCCCTGTGGCAGGGTCACGCCGACTTGCCACGTGCCGGAGGCCGCACTCACCGGCACGCCCGTGGCGAGGGGGGTCGGCGCGCCGCCACCCACCTGCACCAACAGGTCGACGCTGCCGCCCACACTGTCCGTGATCGTCGTGCCAAGGCGCACCTGAAGCCCATCGACGTCTGGGGCGCAGTCGCCGCGGGCGATGTTGAAGGTCGTGCTGGCGATCGCTGTCGCCGGCGCGTCGGCACGCCCGCCAGTGCAGGTGAACGCCGCGAGATCAGTCGCAACCAGCGCCGGCGCCACCGATCGCAGAGTGACCGCCCGCACGTGGCGCACCTTCCCCTCGCTGCCAGCAAGCCGGGTGTTCTCAGCCTCAGCCACCAGTGTGACGTCCCGCCGATCGGGGTAGAGGCGCACCCCGGACAGGTCAGTCGCGGTCGTATCCCACCGATAGGTGTCGGATACCCCGACATGCCCGAGGGTTGCACTCAGGCCCCCGCCGGAACTGCACGTCACGTCGGCGCAGAGCCGCCAAGTCACCTGCGAGTCGACGTTTGTCGCCGTGACCGCCAGCAGGACTGGCGTCGTGGCGGTGCCGTGCAGGACCACCCCGTCCGCAAGCCCGACGATGTCCAGAAGGGGCAGTGGTGCCGTGCCCGGCCCCTTCCAGGTGACGGGATTGGCGGCGACTACCGGGTCAATCGCATTGCCGGCCCGATCGACGAACGCACCGGGTACGGCGACGATGTACGTGCCACCGGGGTACGGGCGCGACGCCAGCGTGAAGGTCACGGCGCTCACGCCATCGGCGCACGTGGCCCTCACACCCACATTTGCACCAGCCCTGACCGACTGCGTCGTCACGGTGGCCGGCGGCAGCGGCGTTGCCGGAACCGGTGCCGGTGACGCGCACGCGATCGATATCGCCGCATCCACGGTCACCGGTGCGTCTGAGATCAGATGGGTCAGGCGCACGACATCCGAGGTGGACCAAGCGGACGTCGTGTCGCCGCCCATCAGTCGGACCGGTTCGGTGAAGCCAACGGTGACCATCGACGGCGGGTCGGTCACGCTGGCCACCGTCGTCGGTACGTCGATCCGCGCAACGCGCGGCGCCACCGTGTCGATGCCGACCCACACGTCGATCGGTTGCAGCACCACCACCGGCTTGCCGTCCGCGCCCACCTCGACCAGTGCCGGCCCAACGTTCAACCCCTTCTGGTCGACCGCGTCCACCTGCACGTACAGGCCGGACGGGACCTCGTCCGCCTCGGTGAATGGCACCGGCAACGCAAAGGTGCTGAAGGCACGCTTGTCCACGGCGCCCGGTATGGCCCGGAAGGTCGTCGCGCTGGACACACCGCACGGCACCACGCATGACGCGAGCGCGGGGGTCCGCCGCGCACCGGTGGACTGGTCGATGCGCCAGACCCGGATCGTCACCCCAACCTCGGCCTCGCCAGTGAGGACCGGGCTTCGCTCGCGGAACCAGTGCTTGGTCGCCAAGTCATCAACGAGGCTGACGTTGCCGAGCCTCGGGAAGTCAATTGTCGGCGCGTAGTTGTCCACCGTGATGCCGCCGACGGTGCCTTCCCCCTGGCCGACGACGACGCCCTCGAACATCGCGCGCGCCGCGGCCTTCACGATCACACCCTCAGCCATGGAGCCCGGGGGCGCGAGGGTGCTCTCGGTGGTATCCCAGGTGGCGACGGCCGTGCCGGCAAGGAGTGAGCTGCCGGTGGACGGCACTGTCGGCGTCCCGGCAAACGGGGCAAAGGTGGCACCGCCGTCCTTCGACCATGACCAGTCAACCTCGACCGTCGTGCCGGGCAGGGCACCCGGGCCGGCCTTCGTGGCGGCGCGCACCGGGACGAAGCGGCCACCGACCCGGCCGTCGGCCTCCGGCAACTCAACGGCCGCCTCGACCGGTAGCGGCGCGCCGAATGCCGCCAAGCGTGAGAGTCGCACCGACCCACCAGGCAGGGCACTACTGGTGACGGTCAGGTCCACGACGCCCGTGCCGGATGAGACGTTGAGCCGGACACGAACCGAAGCCACGCCGTTCGACGTCGTCGTCCCCGACGACACGATCACGGTGCCCGCGCTTGGCGGCGTCAGGGAGGCAGTGAACGATGCCGACGCGAGCCGCGCGTTGCGGGCGTCAAGCACCGTGAAGGCGACCTCGCCCGGGATTCCCTGATAAAGGGTGGTGGCGTCGGGCGTGGCGAACGCCGGGACGACCCCCGCCAACGGGTTGAGCGAGATCGCAAGCGGCGTCACGTTCCGCAGGAGCGAACTCGTGCGCCCATAGATTGCCGTCTGGCGGTTCGCGTCGCCATTGGACGCAAACCCGATGGTTGCGGTGGTCGGCCCAGTCAGGCCCGCCATGACCCCGGGGGTGGCACGCACACCGAGGCGGGCCAGCCGGAAGTAGCCGCTCGCCCCCGGCTCCGTCTCGCCGACGATCGTGCCGTACGCAAGGTGGACCGTCCCGGCGTCGTTGTCCCATTGCTCGGAGAGGATCTGTGGCAGCGGGTATGCGCCGCCGTCGGGCCGGTCGACACTCACCACCTGCACGCGCGTCGGGTCAAGGTCGAGGTGGGCGTCGACGACGAGCACCTCGGTCGTCCCGGCGCGCACCATGAGGTCGAACGCGGCCACCTGCCCCGGCCCAAGAACGGTCGACGTCACCGGCACGAGGTCGAGATCGACCGATGGTGCCGCGTCGAAGTCGCGTACCCGCACGATGTTGCGAGCGCGCCAGGCCGCCAAGCCGGTGGGTACGCGAGTCGCCGTCGCACTGCGCGTTGCAGTCGCGGTGGTGGTCGACGTCACGCTTGCGGTGGCCGTCGTGGTCGACGTCACGCTTGCGGTGGCCGTCGCCGATGCCGTCGG
>CAILQO010000020.1 GCA_903836285.1 uncultured Chloroflexota bacterium | reverse complement strand
TGCGCTACTGCTCGACACGGGCGCGCGTGTTGGGGCGGTGCGCGAACTTGGCGGTACCGGTCGGACGCACGATTGGGCGATCAGCGCGCGGATTGTCGCGTCAACCGATCGCCCGACGTTCCTCGCCGGGGGGCTGCATGCCGGCAACGTCGCCGAGGCCATTGCCACAGTGCGGCCGTACGGCATCGACGTGTGCAGCGGCGTGCGCGCCAACGGCACCCTCGACCGCGAGCGACTCAAGTCTTTTACGGCCGCCGTCGACGCGGCGGGAGGGCAGTCATGACCTTGGCTGACGCCGGGATGGCGTGGACGGTCGCGTCGGTGCAGGTCGGCGTGCCGCAACCCATCGAGACGTCACGAGGCACGGTGGACTCCTCGATTGTGCGACGGGCCGTGGATGGGCGTGTCGCGGTTGATCGGGAAGGGGTGGCTGGGAACGCGCAAGCCAACCTCGTGAACCACGGTGGGCCGGACAAGGCGGTGTGCGTCTACGTGGTGCGTCATCTTGACCATTGGGCGGGTCGACTTGCCCGCGAGCTGGTCGGCGGGGCCTTTGGTGAGAACCTGACCATCGACGGCCCGGACGAGGCCCATGCGTGCATCGGCGATACGTACCGCGTTGGCACGGCGCTCTTACAGGTCTCGCAACCGCGCCAGCCGTGCTACAAGCTGTCCGCCGTGCTTGGCGAGGAGCGGCTCGTAGCGTGGATCGTCGAGCACGGGAGTACCGGATACTACTTCCGGGTGGTGGAGGCCGGTGAGGTGTGGGCCGGCGCCCCGGTGACGCTGGTCGACCGGACCCATCCTGGCCTGACCATCGAGGTCGCGCACCGCGCCGGCGTCGGGACGCCATTCGACGCTGACCGCGCCCGAGCGGTGCTGGTCCCCGAACTCGCGCCGAGCTGGGCAGCGACGATCTCCAAGCGGTTTGGCGCGGCGGGCGCGTCGACGAGCGCGACGTAGCGCATGGGGAGACCGTTCCTCGCGCTGGTGGCGTGCTTCGTCATTGGAGGTGTCGCCGGTGCACCGGTGCGGGCCCTCCTGCCGGCGTACGTCGAAGGCGTGGTTGGTGCGCCGCCCGGGTTTACCGCCGCGCTATTCGCGCTCCAGCTGGCGGCGAGCGGCACCTTCGCCATGGTGGCGGGATCACTTTCGGACCGGTTTGGGCAGCGCGCGATCGTCTTGGCGGGCATCCCGGCGGCAATACCCGGAGCGCTGCAGTTCGCCACGACCGACCAGGCGGTGCTGATCCCCTTGGCGGCGCTGTTCGGGGTGATGACTGGCCTCCAGACGAGTGCCGGCCAAGGGTTCCTGATCAGCGCCGTCGATCCGGCACGCATTGGCGTCGCGACGGCCACGTTCTTCCTCGCGTCGACCTTTGCGGGGGCGGTCGGCGCGTGGATGGGCGGGGTCCTGGCCGATGCCGCGGGCTACCCGGTTGTTGGGATGGCAGGGGTCGCACTCGCGGTTATTGCGGTGACCACCGCGATCCTGTTCTTGCCAGAGGCACATGAGCCTGGCGCGCGAACCATCCTCCCCCGTCGCCCAACTGCCGAAGTGGCGGGCGAGGAGTTTCGGGTAACGGCCTCGATCGGTTACGCGAGCGTCTTGCGTTCTCCAGGGATGTGGGCGATCGTTCAGCTGCGCTTCTGGCCGACGATCGCTTGGGGAATCGCAACCTTGGCGATCCCGCTCTACCTGTTTCGCCTTGCCGGGAACGCGACGGTTCCCGGTACGTACGCGCTCGCAAGCCTGGGTGTGGCAAGCATCGGGCAGTTCGTGACGGGGCGCCTCGTGGACGCAGCGACTCGACGACGCCCGGGCCTTCCGCTCGAGCTGCGACGACTGGTCGCGATGATCTCTGTCGGGCTTGCCATCGCGGGCGGCCTAGCGATGCTGTCGACGGGAAGCGCCGTCGCTTTGGCCGTTTCGGGCACCGTCTGGACGACGTTGGCGTGGGCCCTGGCGACGACGATGC
>CAILQO010000019.1 GCA_903836285.1 uncultured Chloroflexota bacterium | reverse complement strand
ATCTCGGACTCAATCTCCTCCACTGCAACGAGATGTCTCACATGGAACACCAATCCGCGAACCGTTGGGGAGTCAGCAAGCTCGACGTGCTGCCCAAGCCGGCGCAGGCCCAGCGACTGGACCGTGCGCTTTTGCCGCTCGCTGTACCCGATTGAACTCTTTCGGTAGGTCACCCGAAGTCGAACTGCCACTGGCCCTACTCCCCATCTGCCGCCGCCGACTTTCCGAACCTCCGTCCGGTCCGTCGCGCGACCTGATCGGCTGTCGTCAACCTCCGCAATGCTGCCTCAGTCGCCCGAACCACATTTACCTTGTTCGATGACCCGAGAGACTTGCTGAGGATGTCACTGATTCCAGCAGCCTCAACTACAGCCCGAACTGCACCGCCAGCAATGACTCCGGTGCCCGGAGCGGCCGGCTTCAGAAGTACCTTGGCTGCGCCAAAACTCACTAGAACTTCATGCGGGATCGTATTGCCTGATACTGGCACCCGGAACATCGACTTCTTCGCCTGCTCAATCCCCTTGCGGATGGCCTCCGGGGTCTCGCGAGCCTTGCCCATCCCGACACCAACATGCCCCTGTCCGTCGCCGACCACCATGATGGCTGCGTAACTGAACCGGCGACCGCCCTTCACGACCTTTGAGCATCGATTGAGCGAGACCATTCGCTCCTTGAGGTCCATCCGATTCGTATCAAGTCGAGGCATGACCGGCTCCTAGAACTCCAGCCCCGCACCACGCGCGGCGTCCGCAAGCTGCTGTACCCGCCCGTGGTAGAGATATCCACCGCGGTCAAACACGACTTTCACAATTCCTGCCGCCAACGCGCGCTCCGCGACCAGGCGCCCAACCACGGCAGCCGCCCCGACCTTGCCGGTCGTTGCCTCGCCTGCCTGCACCGACAGCTCCCGGCTCGACGCGGATGCAATCGTTCGACCGGCAACGTCGTCAATGACCTGCGCGTACGTGAACTTGCTGCTCCTGAACACAGCCAGTCTAGGCCGTTCCTCCGTGCCGCCCAATCGTGCGCGAATGCGCCGATGGCGCTTCTGCCGAGCGTGAACGCTGTTGCGCTTCCTGATCATCTCGCCCCAGCCTACTTCTTCCCGCCGGCCTTGCCGGACTTCCCAGCCTTGCGCCGAATCCGCTCATCGCTGTAGCGTATGCCCTTGCCAAGGTACGGCTCCGGTGGCTTAATCGCCCGGAGATTCGCCGCCACTTGCCCCACAAGCTGCTTGTCAATCCCAACGACATGAAATCGTGTTGGGGTCTCAACTTCAAAACTCACGCCGGCAGGAGGGGCCACGTCAATTGGGTGGCTAAACCCAACCTGGAACGAAAGCCGCGACCCAAGCTTGGCAACGCGGTACCCAACCCCAGAAATATCCAAGGTCCGCCGATAGCCCGTAGTCACGCCAACGACCATATTTGAGATCAACGTGCGAGCGAGGCCGTGAAGCGAGCGATGCTCCTTGCCATCCGAAGGCCGGCTGACCACCAGTAGTTCGCCGTCCATGCTGACACCAATTGCTGACGGCACTGTCAGCTCAAGGGCACCGCGGGGGCCTTGCACTGCGACATGGCCAGACCCGAGGGTGACGGACACGCCTGCCGGGACGGTTATTGGTTGCTTGCCAATCCGGGACATTTCATCTTCCCTATGGGCGGGCGATTCATCGCCACTGCCCGGCCTACCAGACGTACGCGACGACCTCACCGCCGATGCCATCACGCCATGCCTGCCGACCGGTCATAAGGCCACGCGGCGTGGAGAGAATGACCGTCCCGAGGCCACCAAGAACGCGAGGAATGCGGTCATGGCCTCGATACACCCGGAGGCCGGGCTTGCTCACCCGCTTGAGCCCGCTCAGGGCGGGCTGCCGGTGCTCGTCGTACTTCAACTTAACGACGAGAGCACCTTGTGGCCCCTCCGCCGATACGTCAAAGCCCGAGATGTAGCCCTCGGAGACCAGGATCTCGGCGATGCGCGCCTTTAAGCGTGAGGCCGGAATCGTGGTGGTCGCGTGACGCGCGCGCGAGGCGTTCCGCAGCCGCGTGAGCATGTCCGCGATCGGGTCGGTCATCATGGTTGATCGTCTCCTGAGCCGGGCAGAAGCCTCGCACGGCGCTACCCGCTCGAACCTACCAGCTCGACTTCACCACGCCCGGCAGCTGGCCGAGCAGAGCAAGCTCACGGAAGCAAACCCGGCACAATCCGAATTTGCGCATGAAGGCGCGCGGTCGTCCGCACCGACGACACCGGTTATGCGCCTGAACCGCCCATTTCGCTGGACGCTTGGCTTTCTCAATCTTGCATTTCTTGGCCACGTCACACGTTCCTTGATTAGGCGCGCTGCATGCCTACCGGGACACCCGGGCCACGGCTTGGTCCTTCCGGAAAGGCATCCCAAGCAACTCGAGAAGTCGCCGCCCCTCAGCATCGGTATTCGCTGTCGTGACAATCACAACCTCCATCCCACGGAGGCGATCGATTTCGTCGTACTGGATCTCGGGGAAGATCAACTGTTCACGGAGCCCAAGCGTGTAGTTACCGCGCCCGTCAAAGGAGTCAGGTGACACACCAGTGAAGTCGCGCACACGTGGAAGCGCCACATTGAAAAGCTTGTCAACGAAGTCATACATTCGGGCGCCGCGCAGCGTGACCATGCACCCGATCTGCTGTCCTTTCCGAAGTCGAAACTGCGAAATTGACTTCTTCGCGACAGTGATGACGACTTTCTGGCCAGTAATCGCCTCAAGGTCGGCAACCGCGCTCTGCATGGCGTTTGCATTGGTCAAGGCCTCACCCAACCCAATGTTCACGACCACTTTGTTAAGCGACGGCGCCTGCATGATGCTCTGGTACGAAAAGTCCTTCACAAGCTGAGGCTTGATCTCGTCGTCGAACCGGACCCGCAGACGAGGCGTCTCACGTGGACCCTGTGGCAAGGGCGGCAAGTCCCTCACAACGCGCCGCTGGCCGCCACCGGTCCCGCGGGTGGAGCGAGATGACGACAGTGTGGGAACCCCACGGGGCTGCGCCTTTGCAGACGCCTTGCTCCCCTTCGACGGCTGGCCCTTCTTGCCCTGCGAGCCCTTCGCCGTCCCGCCCTTGGCACCACCGGCCTTGCGATCAGCCATCGCGTGAGACCTTCTTCTTCTCCACGATCTCGCCGCACTTGCGGCAGACCCTGACTTTCACGCCGTCATCTAGGAACTTGAACCCGACGCGGACGCCCCTCTGACAATGCGAGCAAACAACCGCCACGTTGGAAACGGCGATAGGGGCGTCAAACTCAACCCTACCGGCAGCTTCACCTGGCTGCCGAGCCTTGACATGCCGGATGCGCCTGTTGAGACCTTCGACAACAACACGGTTCAAAGTGGGCATTACACGCGTGACCTTGCCCTCTTTGCCCCGATCTCGGCCGGTGAGCACCACCACCGTATCGTCCTTGACCACCTTCGCGGCCATCACTCAACCCCTTTCGTGTGTCGGGCGCAGGCGAAGCAGCCCATGCGATACGACCGTCGCCTACAACACTTCAGGCGCGAGCGAGATCACCTTCATGAAGTTTTTCTCGCGAAGCTCTCGCGCAACTGGTCCGAAGATCCGGGTCCCACGCGGGTTGCCCTGGGCATTCATCACAACCGCGGCGTTGTCATCAAAGCGGATGTGGGAACCATCGGGGCGCCCGAATTCCTTTGAAGTCCGAACGATCACGGCACGAACGACATCACCCTTCTTCACGGCAGCACCGGGTGCCGCCTCCTTCACTGCCGCGACGATGATGTCGCCGATACGGCCGTACCGTTTCGACGACCCGTCGAGGACCCGGATGCACATCAATTCGCGCGCGCCACTGTTATCGGCGCATCTAAGGCGCGACTGCTGCTGGATCATCGTCAGTACCTCTTGCGCCGGAAAGCCTCGGCCTCCCGGTTCGGTCGCTACGCGCCGCCGTCGGCCACCACTGCAGGAGTAGAAGGCAACTTGACACTATGCCCACGCGCCACGATGCTCTCGGTCACCCCAACAAGCACAAAATGCTTACGCTTGCTTATTGGCCGACTTTCACGAATGCGCACCATGTCGCCAACGACCGCCGTTCCCAGCTCGTCGTGAACCATGAACTTCTTGGTATGCACAACCATACGCTGGTACAACCGGTCCCGGCGCAGGTACTGCACCGCAACGACAATAGTCTTCTGCATCTTGTCACCGACGACTCGGCCCACAAGTACCTTCCGCCCTTCGTTCACCGCAAGCACTCCCGGGTGGTCCTGCGAGGACCGCACTGCGACGCTCTAGGCTCCACGCCTGGACTCGCCCATAACTGTGAGGATCCGCGCCACGTCGCGCCGGGCGAGCCGAAGCTGCGTGTAATCCTTGATCTTTCGAGTAGCCAGCTGGAAGCGCAGGTTGAACAGTTCCTGGCGCTTGTCGCCAAGGCGCCTTGCAAGCTCAGCCGGATCAAGCGCGCGAAGCTCAGTAGCCTGGGAAGCCATGCCTAACCCTCCGAAACGTCAACCGGAACGCCGCCTTCCGCTTCGAGCGCAGGTGCGTCAGCGAAATCCGCACGCGTCACGAACCGCGTCCGAACCGGCAGCTTGTACTGAGCGAGACGCATCGCGGCTCGTGCCACGTCCTCACGAACGCGGTCGACCTCGAAGAGGATCCTGCCGGTTTGTACGACACAAACCCAATGGTCGGGCGCGCCCTTACCACTCCCCATACGCGTCTCCGCAGGCTTGGCCGTCACCGACTTATCCGGAAAGACCCGTATCCACACCTTGCCGCCACGGCGCATATACCTCGTCATTGCGATACGGGCGGCCTCGATCTGGCGACTGTCCATCCAGCATGGCTCGAGCGCCTGAAGGGCAAACTGACCGAACGCGATCGTATTCCCGCGGCTCGCTGCACCGCGCATGTTTCCACGGTGCATTCGCCTGTACTTGACGCGCTTCGGCATCAACATTGCCGTGTCGCCTCCTCACCCAATGCGCCACACAGGCGCCATGCAGAACGCCGAATCGAACTAACGGCTACCGAGCTGCACCGCGTCCGCCGCCCGGCCGTCCAAAACCCGCTCCACCGCGACCGCCACGCGGGCCCCCAGCTCCCGTCCGGGGCCCGCGCTCGCGCTCCAGAGGCCGAGGGCGCTCCTGGGTCGCCAAATCAACCGCCTTCTGTCCCGGAGCAACCTCGCCACGGTAGATCCAGACCTTGACGCCGATACGTCCGTATGTTGTGGCAGCCTCGGACAGGCCGTAATCAATGTCAGCCCGGAGCGTGTGCAGTGGCACCTTGCCGTGCGCTTCCTTGTCCGTGCGCGCCATCTCGGAACCGCCCAACCGACCCGCTACCCGGATACGGATGCCCCGCGCACCCATGCGCTCAGCACGCTGCACCGCCTGCTTCATCGCCCGGCGAAACGCTACTCGCCGCTCAAGCTGCTCAGCAATGCTGCGCGCAACCAATCGAGCGTCAACCTCAGGATTGCGAATCTCCATGATGTTGACCCGGGCCTTCTTTCCGGTTCGGGCCTCAAGTTGCTTCCGCAGTTCCTCGACCGACGAGCCTTGCTTCCCAATGACGATGCCCGGCTTTGCCGTGTGAATCGTCACCTTCACTTCGTTCAGGCTCCGCTCGATTTCGACCTTCGACACGCTGGCGTTCGCTAACCGCTTCGAGATCATCGACCTAATGTCGAGATCCTCGGCAAGCAACTGGGTGTATCCCGCCTTACTGGCGTACCACTTGCTCTCCCAATCGCGAATGATGCCAAGGCGAAAGCCGATGGGATGTACCTTTTGGCCCACGTTCGTTCCCCAGTGCTTGCAAGCGCACGCGACGCCTGCTGCTGACCACACTACGCCGGCCGACGCCGGTAGCCACTCTCGCTCGGCACCACGTCGTTACTGACGATTACGGTGATGTGGGTAGTCTTCTTCTCGATCACCCCCGCTTGCCCACGGGCCTTCGGCCGGAAGCGCCTCGGCAACGTCGGCCCCTTGTCGGCGGTCGCCGAGACCACGACCATCCGCTCCGGATTCAAGCTGAAGTTGTTGGATGCATTCGCCAGAGCCGACCGAACAACCTTCAGGACCACTTCCGAGGCAGCCTTCGGGGACGTTTCAAGAAACGCGACAGCCTCTCGCGCCGACCGACCCCGAATGGCCTCGACCACAAGCTGCGCCTTTCGTGGGGACATCCGGATACCCCGGGCTACTGCACGTACCTGCATGGTGAACTCCAAGGACACTCAGCCCCCACCAGGGCGAAGTGCGCCAACCGTTCTATCGGCTGGAACGCTCTGACTTCGTGTGACCGCGGAACGTGCGCGTTGGCGCGAACTCGCCGAGCTTGTGACCAACCATGTTCTCTGCGACAAGCACAGGCACATGCCGCCGCCCGTCATGGACGGCAATCGTGAAGCCGACCATTTGCGGAAAGATCGTCGAGTCGCGCGACCACGTCTTCAGCACGCGCTTCTCGTTGGCCCTGCGCATCACTTCTATGCGTGAGAGCAGGCGAGTATCAACGTACGGACCCTTCTTGACTGAACGGGACACAGTAGTACTTCCCTTCCTCGTAGGCCAGTGCCGCTACCGGCGCCGACGGTCACGCGGACGGCTGATGATGAGCCGATCACTCGGCTTGCGCCGCCGCGTCCGAAGCCCCATCGCTGGCTTACCCCACGGCGTCTTGGGTTGTCCCCCAACCGGCGCCTTACCTTCACCACCACCATGCGGGTGGTCGTTCGGATTCATCGCTGATCCACGAACACTGGGGCGCCGCCCGAGCCAACGTGCCCGGCCAGCCTTGCCCAACTTCACATTCTTGTGATCAGCGTTTCCGAGCTGACCGATGCTCGCTGAACAGGTCACGTGCACCCGCCGTAACTCACCGGATGGGAGCCGTATCGTGGCGAATCCAGCATCCTTGGCCATCAGTTGAGCCGACGTGCCCGCCGAGCGAACGAGCTGCCCACCCTTACCAGGATGCAGCTCAATATTGTGGATGACAGTTCCGACCGGCATCGCACTCAGTTGCATTGAGTTTCCCGGCCGAATATCCGCGCCAGCACCGTTCATTACGGTATCGCCAACCCGAAGCCCGACGGGCGCAAGAATGTATCTGCGTATGCCGTCGTGGAAGCAGATCAGCGCAATGCGCGCAGTGCGATTCGGGTCATATTCAATAGTCTCAACCCTCGCCGCGATGCCGACCTTCGCCCGCTTCCAGTCGATTACCCGATACAGGCGCTTGTGGCCCCCACCGCGATGTCTGACGGTAATCTTGCCTTGGTTGTTGCGCCCGGCGTGCTTTTGCAGCCGCTCAGTCAGCGGCTTGTATGGCCGATCGGTCGTGATCTCGACAAACGAGTGACCAATCGCGCCGCGCCGCCCTGGCGAGGTCGGGCGGAAGTTTTGCACTGCCATCGTCTCGGTTCCTTGCGCAGCCGACGCCTAGAGCTCAAAAAGGTCGAGCTTGTCGCCCGCCTTGAGCGTCACGATCGCCTTCTTCCAGTCTGGTCGCCGGGCGGTCCACCGCTTCCACCGACGCATCTTGCCGTGGACCGTCGACACGTTCACTGCCTCGACGCGGACCGTGAAGGCCTTCTCGACCGCGCTTTTGATCTGCGCCTTCGTCGCGTCAATATGAACCTCGAACAGGTACTTGCCAGACTCCGCGAGAACGGTGCCCTTCTCGGTGATGAGTGGGCGGCGAAGCACTTCCCAGAGATCACTCACTGGCACCGTCGTGGTCCTCTCCTGCACCCTCAGGGATCCCAAAGCGGTCCTCAATCTGGCGCGCCGCCTCGAGCGTGATGACAACCCGACCATGACGCATCAAGTCATAGGTATTCAAGCTCTCGGTAGTGATCACTCGCACGCCTGGCAGGTTGCGGGCCGAAAGTCGAAAGGTATCGTGCGGTCCAGCCATGACCACGAGCCTAGATTTCGCTGACGCAACGGCATCGACGACCGCGCGGACAGACTTTGTCGAGGGGGTCTCTAAATTTGGCAGCGACTCGAGAACCACGAGCTCGCCAGCCTTGACCCGAACCGACAGCGCCGAGCGAACGGCTCCCGACCGCATCTTCTTGGGCATGGCCTGCCGATAGCTGCGAGGGTGCGGCCCAAAAACAACACCACCGGTACGCCAGTGTGGCGCGCGCTTCGAACCCTGCCTCGCTCGGCCAGTGCCCTTCTGGCGCCACATCTTCTTTGTCGAGCCAGAGACCTCACCCCGGGTCTTCGTGTCATGCGTGCCCTGCCTCGCGTTCGCGAGTTGACGCTGTACCGCTTGGTGCATCAGCGCAGCGTTGGGCTCAACACCGAACACGTCGTCACGGAGCGAAACGACACCAGCAGGCTCGCCGTTCGCAGTGAACAATGCCGCCTCAGCCATCGACATGCCCCTTGCTGACGGTCACCAGGCCGTTACGAGGGCCTGGAACGGCACCCTTGATCAGCAACAGGTTGCGGCTTGCGTCCGCGCGGACAACAAGCAGGCCGCGTACGGTCACCTGCTCGTTACCCATCTTCCCGGCCATCCGCAATCCCTTGATGACGCGTCCAGGCGTTGTACCAGCACCGATCGAACCGGGCGCCCTCGGGCGGTCAGATTGTCCATGCGTCTTCGGCCCACCACGGAACCCATGCCGACGCATGACACCCTGGAAGCCCTTGCCCTTGGAGACGCCAGAGACCTTCACCTTCTCGCCTGCTTCGAACATGCTGGCATCAAGCCGCTGGCCCGCGGTAAACCCACTGGCATCGTCGACCCGCCATTCCGCGAGGTGACGGAGCATTCGCACGCCGAGCTTCTCAAACTGGCCCTGCTGAGGCTTCGCGACATTACGAGCCTCCTCAAAGCCCACTTGGATAGCCTCGTAGCCATCTGTCGCAGTGGTCTTCACCTGCGTGATCCAGCATGGACCTGCCTCAACGACCGTAACGGGAATTACATTGCCCGCACCGTCGAAGACTTGGGTCATTCCCACCTTGCGTCCGATCAATCCGGTACTCATCGATCTTCGTTCCCGCCGCCCCGAAGCGGATGCCCCCCGATTCGATCGGGGGCGCCCGAGGCCGCTATACCTTGATCTCGATATCCACACCCGCCGGCAGGTTAAGGCGCATCAGCGCGTCAACTGTTTTCGGCGTCGGCTCAAGCACGTCGATCAAACGCTTGTGCGTCCGCATCTCAAAGTGCTCCTGCGAGTCCTTGTCGACAAACGGGGACCGCATCACCGTGAAGCGCTTCAACTCGGTCGGGAGGGGAACCGGGCCGGCGACATCCGCACCGGTCCGTTGTGCCGTCTCGACGATCTGACGAGCCGACTGATCAAGAATCCGGTGGTCGTACGCGGTAAGGCGGATCCGGATACGTTGCTTCGCCACGGGCATGGACCCTTTCGATGCCTGAAACGCCGGAACTAGGCGAGGATCTTGGTGACGACGCCGGCCCCAACCGTCCGGCCCCCCTCGCGGATCGCGAACCGCAACCCCTCCTCCACCGCCACCGGCACGATCAGCTCTATCTCCAGCTCCACGTTGTCCCCCGGCATCACCATCTCCACCCCCTCCGGCAGCGTCACCGCCCCCGTCACGTCCGTCGTCCGGATGTAGAACTGTGGCCGGTACCCCCGCAGGAACGGCGAGTGACGCCCGCCCTCCTCCTTCGACAGCACGTACACCTGCCCCATCACCCGCGTGTGCGGCTTCATCGACCCCGGCTTCACCAGCACCTGCCCGCGCTCCACATCGGTCCGCTCCACCCCCCGCAACAGGCACCCCACGTTGTCCCCAGCCTGCCCGTAATCCAGCAGCTTCCGGAACATCTCCACCCCGGTCACCACCGTCTTCCTCGTCGGCGCCCCCATCCCCACGATCTCGATCTCCTCGCCGGTCTTGACCTGCCCCCGCTCAATCCGCCCCGTCACCACCGTCCCGCGCCCCTTGATCCCGAACACGTCCTCGATCGGCATCAGGAACGGCCGGTCCACCGCCCGCTCCGGCGTCGGGATGTACCCGTCCACCGCCCCCATCAGCTCACGGATCGACCCGTACTCCTCCGCTCCCGCATCCTGGCTCCCGCACTCCAGCGCCCGCAGCGCCGACCCACGCACCACCGGCACCTCGTCGCCCGGGAACCCGTACTTGGTCAGCAGCTCACGCACCTCAAGCTCCACCAGCTCGAGCAGCTCCTCATCCTCCATGATGTCGCACTTGTTCAGGAACACCACCATCGACGGCACCTCCACCTGCTTCGCCAGCAGGATGTGCTCCCGCGTCTGCGGCATCGGCCCGTCCGGCGCCGAGACGACCAAAATCGCCCCGTCCATCTGCGCCGCCCCCGTGATCATGTTCTTGATGTAGTCCGCGTGCCCCGGGCAGTCCACGTGCGCGTAGTGCCGCGCCTCCGTCTCGTACTCCACGTGCGCAATCGCAATCGTGATCCCCCGCTCACGCTCCTCCGGCGCCTTGTCGATGTCCGCGAACGACGTGTACTTCGCCCGCCCCTGCAGCGCCAGCACCTTCGTGATCGCCGCCGTCAACGTCGTCTTCCCGTGGTCCACGTGCCCAATCGTCCCCACGTTCACGTGCGGCTTCGTCCGCTCAAACTTCGCCTTGGCCATCT
>CAILQO010000018.1 GCA_903836285.1 uncultured Chloroflexota bacterium | reverse complement strand
CGGCTGTGGCGCAGCCGGCATCGCCGCGTTCTTGGCTGCGTGTGGAGGTGACGCGCCAGCGACGGCGCCCACGGCGATGCCGAAGGCGACAACGGCGCCATCCGCGCCTGCGCAGACGACGGCGGCCGCACCCACGATCCCACCGACCGCAGCTGTCTCAAAAGTGGTCGCGGATCTCGCCTTGCGCCTCTCGTGGATCAAGAACACGGAATTTGCCGGCGTCTTTGCTGCCATGGAGAAGGGCTACTTCAAGGATGAGGGGATCAACCTCACGGTCAATGCCTCAGCGCAGAACCTGCCAGAAATTCAGGCCGTCGCCGGCAAGACGGACACGATTGGCCTGTCCGGCGGTGCCAGCCTGTTTCTGGCACGAGCGCAGGGGGTTCCGGTCAAGGCATTTGGCGCCACATTCCAGAAAGGGCCAGGGTGCTTCCTCTGGAAGGAGTCCAGCGGGATCAAGGGAATCGCCGACTTTAAAGGCAGGAAGGTCGGGCACCAGCAGACGGCCCGTGCGAGCACTGAAGCCATGCTCACGATCAACAACCTCAAGGTCGAGGAGGTCACCCTCGTCCCGGTCGGCTTTGATGTCCAGCCCCTGCTAACCGGTCAGGTCGACATCCTAACCGGATTAGTGACGAACCAAGTCATCTCCCTTGAGGGTGCCGGCGAGAAGATCGGCTATGCACCCTACGCCGAACTCGGATTTGCCTTCTACTGGAATACGCCGTTCGCACTCGAGGAGACGCTTTCTTCCAAGAAGGAGCTTCTGGTCGCATGGCTTCGTGCGACGGCGCGAGGGTGGGATTATGCGCTGAAGAACGCCGAAGAAGTCGCTAAGTTCGTAGTTGAGAAGTACGGTGATGGTTTGAAGCTCGACAACCAGCTGCTTGAACTAAAGCGCGAGACCCCACTGATCCAGACCGATTTCACCAAGCAGAAGGGCCTGTTGTGGATGGACCGCGCCGTCTGGCAGTCCGGCCACGACATCCTCCTCAGCCGCACAAAGCAACTCGAGAAGCCCGTCCCGGTCGACGACGTGATGACCCTCGACATCCTGGAAAAGGTTGGCAAGATCGGCGGGTGACCAACACCCATCCGGGCATGGAGCCTGAGCCACCGCCCGCCGGACCTAGTGACCGGTCGGCGCTCAACTTCGCGAGGTGCACGCTTCAGTTTGTCGCACCCGATGGGGGCTCGCTTCCGGTCCTCAATGGACTCGACCTTACCGTCGCGAGGGGCGAATTCGTCGCCGTTGTTGGGCCATCCGGATGCGGGAAGTCCACCGCGTTGCGCCTTGCGACCGGCGTGTTGCGCCCCAATATGGGTCGCGTGACCGTACTCGGGGGCTCGCCGGATCGGGCGCGTTCTGCACGCCAGATTGCAGTCGCGTTTCAGGATTCCGCATTGCTGCCATGGCGAACCGTTCGGCAAAACGTGGCCCTCCCCCTCGAGGTTGCCGGGGCGCACCCGACGGAGCGACACGAAATCGTGGCGGACGCCATCTTGCAAGTGGGCCTCGCGGGCTTCGAGGAAGCCCGGCCGGACCAGCTGTCCGGCGG
>CAILQO010000017.1 GCA_903836285.1 uncultured Chloroflexota bacterium | reverse complement strand
TCGAGGCCGCGTCCATCGGCAGGCCGTCCGGGCAAGCGGCCGCAAGCATGCGCCAGAGTGCCTTGTCGCCAGTCAGCACTGCCTCAGCATCCCCGTGATGCGTACCCAGCGGCTGCGGGTCCACTCGCACAGCCTCCGGCACCCATCGCGCAGCGCCGACCAGCAGCGCACATACCCGAACGAATGCCTGCACGATATGCGGATCAAGGGTGCCGTTGCTCTGGCGGAACTCCACCGTGTCTTTGTCAGCGGACCCGATGTTGGTCAGGTTCAACGCCGCCCGGCGCGCGGCGCCCGGCTTCCCAAGCGACTGCGCCAACGCATCGACGCTCTCGTAGTCGCGTCCGAGCGCCTGTTCCAGCGGCCGCGAATGGCGGTAGAAGAACGGGCGGCCACGGTGGCGACCACCTTCGGCACTTGCCATCCGGAAGAGGACGTCCTCGAAGCACGCATTGGCGAGCACCGCGAGGCGCGTCAACCGCCTCACGAACCGTTGCAACGCCTGCTGCGCGGATGCCGGGTCGTCCGACGCATCCCGTAGTGCTTGTGCACCGAAGTGCACGTGGAATCCCGTCTGCCCGTTCACTTCTGCACCGCACCGGCGAAGAACATCGAGGACAGCGGCCACCTGCGCCCACGTCTCCGGGCAGTCACGAAGCGGCGGCGAGACGACCTCGCCCCCGACCGCGATTGACGGCGTCGCCTCGGTCGCGTCGCCCGTGTGGAAGACCGTCGTCACCGAAGAGTCATGCTCGACCGACCACATACCGGCAGCCCGGGGCGTGTGGTACGCGACGGATTCCGCCGACGCTACCAGTCCCCTGGAAAACAGCTCGGCCGCAACCCACCCGGCATCGGCGCACGCGAACTCAAACTCAAGGCCGAAGGTCCACGTCGCCGTCTCGCTCGACCTTAGCGGCCACAAGTCGAAAACACGTCCGGTCGAGGCCTGTGGCGCCTGTTGCAGGTCACGTTCGAGCCGTCGTGTCACGGTGGCAGCGTCGTCGGGCAAGAATGCCCACCCGACCGGCGCGGCGATGGCGGGCGCCATCCCCCGTGATGATGAGGCGTCTGATGCCTCCTCTGACCCTGACGCACTCGGCATGTTCACTCTCCGCGCCTGTTAGCGTACCAACCCCATCGTCGGCTACCGTGCGTGGCACCGATGACGAGACGCCTCCGCTACCTGGTCCTCCATGGACCGAACCTGAACCTGCTCGGCACCCGCGAACCGGAGGTGTACGGACGCGTCACCCTCGCGGACGTTGACGAGTCGATTCGCGGCCTCGCCGTCGCGCTTGAGATCGACGTTGAGTGCCACCAGAGCAACCACGAGGGTGGCTTGATCGACCTGATGCACCGTGCGTCCGGGCATGTCGACGGATGCATCCTCAACGCGGGGGCATACACGCACACCAGCATCGCGCTACATGACTGCATCAAGGCGATGCCGTATCCAGTCGTGGAGGTCCACCTCTCGAACATCCACGCCCGAGAGTCGTTTCGCCACGTGTCACGCCTAGGGCCTGCCGTCCGCGCGTCGGTCGCCGGGTTCGGATGGCGCAGTTACACCGCCGCGCTCCGCGCCCTGGTTGAGCATGCGCGCGAGGGCGCAGCACCAGGGTAGCTCCGGACCAGCGATCGTTCACTTCGGCGGCCCATATCGCTCCTCAAGAATGCGGGCGAGCTCTGGCGGTTGCCAACCGGCAGGTTTGAGCCACTTCCCATCAGGGCGGCGCGTCCCCCCAACTTTGGCCATGTTCGACCGGTGGACCTCGTCGAAAAACGGCTCGATGTCTACGCCGAGTGCGACCGCTGCGCCGTACGTCACGTAG
>CAILQO010000016.1 GCA_903836285.1 uncultured Chloroflexota bacterium | reverse complement strand
TGGTGGATCAGCGCAACGCACAGTTCATGGCGGAGATTGCCGCGGCGGCCTCAATCCGCAGCGCCAAGACTCGCCCAACCACGAGGGCAGTCGCTTCAGCGCCGGCATCAACCCCTAAGGTGCAGGCGTCGACGCCAGCGTATTCGTCAACGCACGTAAACGCGGTTGCCTAACGCTTGACCTGAGCGTCAAACCGAAGAGCACGTCCTGTCGTCGCCCCCGCACGGGTTTCGACCCGCGACGGGAGCGACTTAGGAAGGTATGCGCCCTCGCCGTGATGACGGTGGGGGCGTTTTGCGTTTTCGGGGGCGAACCGCGAGTGCGTCGGCCGCTACCCGCGACGCGCCTCAAGGTCGTCCATTACTCGGGCGGTTGCCTCGTCGTCTGGGCGTCCCGAAGCCATCAAGCCCGCGCGCACCCCGGCACGGTCGGCTGCCGACCGGTTCTGGCTCATCTTGACCTTGCCGGTGAGTTGCCGGATGGGCATCGCAAAGGCGACGATGCCGTCCATCATCTTGCCGGTGAACTCCGCGGGCATCGCGTCCATCGTCCACGGGGCGGGTTGCCCCGCCTCGTAGGTGGCTGCGAGGGTGTTGAGGATCGCCCGCACGCGGTCGCGGTCGTCGATTCGTTCCGGGCGCCCACTGGCTTCGACGACGGTGTAGTTCCACGTCGGCACGGCGACTGGGGTCTCGTACCAGGTTGGCGAAACGTAGGCGTGCGGCCCGTGGAAGAGGGCGATGGCATCGTGCAGGCCATCAAAAGTGGCAGCGTGCGGGTTGACGCGTGCGACATGCCCGTAGAGGGTGCCGGCGTCATCGTCGCCGTCGACCACCAAGGTGAATGGCAGGAGGGTGGCGATCGGCGCGCCGTCGACGACCGAGACGAGTGTCCCGAAGGCGTGGGCGCGGATGACGTCGTGGATGCGGTCGCGGTCGGTTTCGGCGAAGTGCGGTGGCAGGTACATCGTCCGTCGCTCCGAGGGAACCACCCCAACTGCACACGTGCAACGCGGCTATGATGCGCGGCGTCACGGTCGGGTCACACCATGGGGAAGGAATGAAGATGCAGTCGCACCGGGTCACGATGCTTGGCACCGGCCTGATCGGTGAGTTCTACACGATGACGTTGCACGGGCAACGGAACCGTGATTCGGTGGCGGTCGCCTACTCCCGGTCGGAGGCGCGGGGCGCCGCGTTCGCCGAACGGTGGTCGATCCCGCACCACACCACCAGTCTTGAGGAGGCGATCACCCACCCCGAGACCGATGTGGTCGTCGTGGCCTTACCGAACCACCTCCATGAGGAGGCGATCGCGATGGTCGCGGCGGCGGGCAAGGCGGTCCTCTGCACCAAGCCACTCGGCCGCAACGCCGCCGAGGCGAAGCGAATCCTCGACACCGTCGAGAAGGCGGGCGTCTTTGCCGGGTATCTCGAGGACCTGTGCTACACGCCCAAAACGCTGAAGGCGGTGAAGTCGGTACGCGGCGGGGCGATTGGCGACGTGTTGTGGGTGCGAAGCCGGGAGACGCACCCCGGGCCACATAGTGCGTGGTTCTGGGACGACACCCAAGCGGGTGGTGGGGCGATCATCGACCTCGGGTGCCACTGCATCGAGATCATCCGGAACTTCGTCGGCAAGGGGAACCGCCCTGTCGAGGTGATGTGTTGGAAGGACACCCTCGTCCACCCCATCAATGCTGAAGATAACGCCATCGCGATGGTGCGCTTCGAGTCCGGTGCCGTCGGGCAGTTCGAGGTGTCGTGGACCTTCCGTGGCGGCATGGATTTGCGTGATGAGGTCGCGGGCACGCACGGCACCATCTGGTTGAACCACTTCCTGCGGACCGGCTTTGAGATGTTCACGGCGGCCGAGGGGAACGCCTACGTCGCCGAGAAGGCCGAGACGTCGAGCGGTTGGCTCTTCCCCGTCGGTGACGAGGTGGCCGAACTCGGGTACGTCGACATGTTCACCGACATGTTCGGCGCGATGGAAGCGGGGCGCGCGCCGATGGAGACGTTCTACGACGGGTACGTCGTGAACGCGGTGATGGACGCCTGCTACCGGTCGGCGGCGACGCACGCGTGGGCGCCGGTTGACCTGGAATGGCGTCACGGGCATACCCCGCGGATCTCTGGCAGGCCGTCGATGTTCGAGGGGCAGGTCATCATCAAGCAGGAGACCTTGCCCGATGGTCGCGTCAAGCTGATCCTGAAAGACCCGCAGACGCACGCGTTCTCCGACCGCATCGTCGCCACGGTGCCGGCCTGAAGCGGGCGGCGGCGCGTCCGGCGGGCGCCGGGGATACTACGCCCCCATGGAAGCCACTCCGTTCGCGTCGCCGTCGATTCTGCATGCCCTCGTCGCCTCACGTGACCGTGCGCCGGGCCACCCGTGCATCGTGTTCGAAGGGGAGACCCTGAGTTACGACGCCGTGGTTGCCCTCGCGCAACGGTGGGAGGTCGGGCTACGCGGCGCGGGGATCGTGCCGGGCGACCGAGTGGCCGTCTTCCTAGAGAATGGCCTTGAATTCGTTGGCGCCTACCTTGGGACGCAATTGGCGGGGGCGACCGTCGTCCTCGTCAATACGCAATACCGCCAGGTAGAGCTGCGCCACATCCTCGAGGACTCCGGCGCTCGGGCATGCGTCGCCGACGCCGCGCGCCTAGGTGACCTTGCACGGGTCGTCCCCGATCTCCCGGCGTTGGCGGTGATTGTGGCTGTCGGCGACGTGCCGGGCGACCACGGCGTCGTTGGGCCGGTGGTGGTCGGGGTCGACGCCATGCGTTCCGGCGATGTCGACGCGGGGCCGCTGCGGTTGCCCGATGCCGACGCCATCGCAGTGATCGGCTACACCTCAGGTACGACCGGGCGGTCGAAGGGGGCGATGTTGCGCCACCGGAACCTCGCCGCGAACGCCGCGGCGGTGACGACCGCTTGGCACTGGACGGCGTCCGACCGCCTGCTGCTGATGTTGCCACTCTTCCATGTGCACGGCCTGTGCGTGGGGATGCGGGGAGATGGCGGATGCGGATTTCGGCTATGTGGGGGGCGCCCCCGGCAAGATCAACCTTTACGTCGGCAAGACCCCGGTGAAGTTCAATATTCCGGAGGTCGAGGCCGTGGACCGCCTGAAGGATCTGATCCGCGAGCACGGCAAGTG
>CAILQO010000015.1 GCA_903836285.1 uncultured Chloroflexota bacterium | reverse complement strand
GTTGCCGTATCTCGCCGTCAATATCGACGTCCGATACGTCGTCACTCCCGCGCCAGTGAACGCGGTCGTCGCCGGTATTTCCGTGGCCGACCTCGTCGCGGCCTCGCGTGCGTGGCGAGTGCACGCCCTTCAACGCCGCGCTACAGTTCCACGCCGATTGGCATGGGCCGCCATCACCGCGGTCGTCGTGGTCACGACCCTCGCCGCCGCCGGCCCGACCGGCATCCTCGCCGCGCTCCCCGTTGGTCTCACACCGACATCCGCCCATCTCATGGCCGATGGTGCCTTCACGGTTGTGGTCGGCACAGCGATGGCCTTCGCCGTCGGCGTCGTCACCGCGCACCAGATGTCTGGGGCAATTCGCGTACCGACCCGCACGGCGGCCGGTATCGGGGTCGTTGCCGGAACAGCCCTCGCGATACTCGCCGGGACGCGCAGTTGGTTCGCGCCGTATTGGCACGAGTGGTCGATCGACCTGCGCCCGGGGGACCACGCCTCACAACGGGTCACGTTGCCCGCCGATTGGCGCACACCGGCCGGATCGATCATCGAGTTGCGCCTGTGGCTTCAAGGTGGGCGTGCACCGCGCTACGAACCGGTGATCCGCGTCAACGGAAGCGTCGTCGCCAACTTCCGCCTGGCCTTCGACGACGCCGGGTCGTTGCGCTTCCCCGAGTCGACCCTCGCCTACGCACGCCTGCAAGGGAAGGTCCGCGCCGACCTTCCTCAGTGGTACGCCGTGCGCCTCGACCCCACTGTCCTCGACGCCAGGCGCTTGGACATCGACGTCGAGGCCTCACCTGTCGCCGACGCGACCGGAAGCCCCAGCGATGCGTGGATTCGCGTGTGGGGCGACTTCACCCCGTCGACGCCGCGCGCCGCGTGGGACGCCGTCGATCCAACCGCCGCCGAAACCTTCGAAGGCCCCGCCCTCTTTAGCCGCCGCGCCGGGGCCGATCACTCGGTCTTCAAGTACTACGCGACCGGTGACACCCTCATTTGGAGACGCACACCACTGCGCGGCACGACGGCCCGTCCCACCCTCCTGCGAGGCGACGCCACGACACCCAACCTCATCGACGCGACGCGCCTGCGCGAAGGGTCACTCCGGATGCGCGTGGTCGTCCTCGACCCGACCTTCGCCCTCGTCGCAGCCTTCTAGCCTTCGGACGCAACCAGCGGCGTCGAATCGGCAGATGTGTGCGCAGGCGACAGCGCCACCTCCTGCCGTTCAACCCATCGGTTCCGCAGCCAGAGGCGGAGCGAGATGGCCGTCACCAGCAACGGAAGCGACGCCGCGGGGATTGATCCCAGCATCGGCCACGTCTCCCACCAGAAGGCCGTGCGCACAAGGAAGAGTTCCTCGTCCATCGACAACAGGGCAAACGCGAGTACGGCGACCGTCCCGAGGGCGACGCGGACGTGCTTCGGGGCCGCTCGCCAATCCGGAGCGTACGTCGACGCCAGCAACACGATGAACGCCACAATCGCCATCGTGGAGTAGTGCACCCACGACAGTGGGGAGGTTGTCAGCGACAGGGCGATCGCCAAGCCCCACTCAAGGCCGACGCCGAGCATGTCCGATTTGGGCCGTGCGCGCCGCGTCAGCGACAGCACCAAGATGATTGCCGTCACCAGCATCAGCGCGTTCAGCACCTTTGCCAACGGCAGGCTTGGCAGGGCGCCGGCGTCGTAGTACGCGTGCGACACCAGCGAAAGTCGGGCATGCACCGCCTGCAGGCTAATGTTCGAGTGCAGCGCGTTGCCAAGCGCGAGGTCGCCCGCCTTGCGCGTCAGCCATAACCACCACCAGTTCGTCCCAGCCAACGGCAGCGACAGCAGGATGAGGCCGCCACCGGTCACCGCCCCCCCAGCCATCGCCGACCAGCGACGGGTCAGGACGACGTACAGCACCAGCCACGATGCGATGGGCTTGAAGAGCAGGGACATCGCGATGCACGCACCCGCCCAGAACCAGCGGTTGCGGCGCGCCATCAACAGGCCGACGGCGAGGACAAAGAAGATGAAGCCGTTCGGTTGCCCCAACCAGATGGTGTCACGCCACGGCTCGTAGACCGCAAGCATCAGCAGAATGCCCGCCGCGAGGATGTCTGACGGAATCCGTGGCACAAAAAACGCGCGCGCCACGAGC
>CAILQO010000014.1 GCA_903836285.1 uncultured Chloroflexota bacterium | reverse complement strand
CATCGGTTGTCGTCGGCGCATCCGACACCATTGAGTTGGCACTGATCGCGCTCCTCGCGGGCGGGCACGTCCTCGTCGAGGACGTCCCGGGAACGGGCAAAACCACGCTCATGAAGGCGCTCGCGAGCGCGCTCGGGTGTGCGTTCACGCGCATCCAAGGCACACCTGACCTGCTGCCGTCGGACGTCACGGGGACGAGCACCTACGATCCTCTGAACGGCACGTTCAACTTTCGTCCTGGACCGATTTTCGGCCAAGTGGTCCTCGTCGACGAGGTGAACCGGGCGACGCCCCGCACGCAGGCAGCATTTCTGGAGGCGATGGCCGAGGGTCAGTCGAGTGCTGACGGTGAGACCCGACCCCTTCCGAAACCATTCCTTGTCCTGGCGACGCAGAACCCGATTGAGCTTGAAGGCACCTTTCCGCTTCCCGAGGCGCAGCTTGATCGCTTCCTTGTGCGCGCGCCAATGGGGTACCCGTCAGAGGTTGAGGAACTCGAAATTGTGAGGCGTTTCGGCGGCGACACCCATCGTCCCGCGACAATCGAGCCTTGCGTGGCTCCAGCGACCGTGGTCGCAATGCAGCAGTCCGTCGCATTTGTGCACGTCTCAGACGCGGTCGCCGGCTATGCGACGTCAATCGTGAGGGCGACTCGTCGTGCGCCGGGGGTGGCCTTCGGTGCGAGCCCGCGTGCAACGGTCGGACTCGTGCGGGCTGCGCGAGCTCGCGCCGCAATCTACGGTCGGGACTACGTGCTCCCAGACGATGTCCAAGTCCTCGCAACTCCAGTCCTCGCACATCGGCTGGTACTCGACGACGAAAGCCGATTGCGCCAGACTTCGGCCGGAGCGACCATCGCTGCGGTCGTGGGGTCAATTGCCGTCCCGGTCGAGTCGACCCGGGCGTGACCCGCCAAGCACGGAGTGCGAGTGCTTCAGCCGCCGCACTCGTGACGATCATCGGGATCGGAACGGGCAACCCGTACTGGGTCCTGTTCGGCGTTATTGCCTTGATCGTCGTCGGCCTGGCCGAGGCGTGGTGGCGATGGGGCGGAGTCGGTCTGGAATATCGGAGGCACTTTGCTGCGCCGACGGCTTCCTGCGGCGATGTCGTCGAGTGCACCGTCGAAGTCACCAATCGCAAGCTCTTGCCCATGCCATGGCTCGACGTCACCGACGATTGGCCTTCGGCATTGGTTCCTCATCGGATTCGGGCTCGCGGGCGCTTGGATGTGGCGCTTGCCAGTGGTGCGCCATCACCTGACACGGACGGGGGCACAGCTGATATCGCCCAGCAGACGGACCGAGAGGCATGGGCACAACGTTTGACGCTGGCTCCGTTTGAACGGGTCCGCAGGCACTACCGATTGCCTTGCCGACGCCGAGGCGCGTATGACTTCGGACCGGTTGCACTCCGTTGGCGCGACGCATTTGGCCTGACCGCTCGTGACGCGGACTTGAACCTCCGGGATGCGCTCGTGGTGTACCCGCGCGTCCTTCCGGTCTTCGCTCCCGCAGCCGCGGCACGCCAGCTGCTTGGCGAACGAGTTCGACCCCGTGCGCTCCTGACCGACCCGACGCGCCTCGCGGGCGTACGCCCGTTCGTCACCGGCGATACGGTGCGACGCATTCACTGGGGCGCAACCGCCCGAACGGGCGTGCTCCAAGTCCGGCGTGATGACCCGACCGCGGGGCGTCGCCTGTGGATCGTCGTGGACGTAGAGACGGAGCCCGATGACCGCTGGTGGTCCGCAGGCGATACCGACGTGCACGAAACCCTCGCCATCGTCGCCGCGTCGCTCGCGGCATGGGCGCTTCGGTCCGGCACCGCCGTTGGCCTCTCCGCGAACGGTCGTACCGCTGGAAGCGCGAATGACCTGTGGGTGCAATGCGCGGGGAACCCACGACACCTTGTGCGCGTTCTGGACGCCCTAGCAAGGCTTAGGCCATGGCCAAGTCGCCCGCTGCACCACGCCATCGGGATCACTTCCCACGGCTGGCCCCCGGACGCAACCGTCGCACTCGTTACGGCGATGCCGTCAGTCAAGAAAGCCGATGCCATCTGGCGCGGGACGCGCCAGTCGCAGCAAATCGTCACGATTGCCTGTCGGGACGGGGACCCGTTGACCGGACCGGAACTCACGTCACGCGCCGGCCGTCACGCGACGTGGCACCTTGCCGAGCCCGAGGCTGACTGGTCGACTCGGACCGTCGTCCGGCTGGGCTAGACGCGATGCTGATCGAGTGCCTGAGGTTGACGGCTTCGCAGGTGTACCTCGTGCACGGCCCCCGCCCGGTCCTGGTTGACGTCGGCCTTGCCCGCGACGCACCGACGGTCACAGCTTGGTTGGCACGAAAGCAGATTGCGCCGCGCGACTTGGGAGCGATCATCCTCACGCACGCGCACGCGGACCACGCGGGCGCAGTCAGCGCGCTTGCCCACTGGTCCGGCGCGCCAGTTGTCGTTGGGATGGGTGACGTTTCAACCGTTCATTCGGGCGGAAGAGACGGTTCAAGTCCGCCGACCGGCATCCGTCGCGTCCTTGCCAGTTTCGGATTGATCCAAGCCTACCCGCCGTTGCCGCGCCATTACCCGGTCATACCCGTCGAGACGGGACTTGAGTTAGAAGCCCTTGGCGGCGTCGGCGCGGTGCTGCCGGTTCCGGGTCACACGTCTGGGTCAGTCGCGGTGGTCCTTGACTCAGGCGATGTGATCGCTGGGGATGTGCTCATTGGTGGCTACCTGCTTGGCGTGGTCGCGCGTTCGACGCCCGTTTCTCACTTCCATCACGTCGATCGTTCGAGGAATCGGGCGAGCATCGGCGCCCTGCTTTCAACCGGGGCTCACACCTGGCATCTCGGACACGGGGGGCCAGTCGCTTCAGAGTCGGTGCGAGCATGGTTGGATCGGTCACCGAGCGGCTGAAAGAATTGGCGCGCGGAACCTCAGCTTCACACAAAGTGATGTCGCAGTGGACGTTCCGTCACCCACCCCAAGTCAAGATAAGCAGTCGGGTCGTCGTGGTCCGAAGTCCTCAGTCGCGTACGAGGTGCGGTCGTCGACACACTGGTGGCTGCTATTGGAGCTTCCCCCGACCCTCGATGACCCAGACTTCCTCGACGAGGCCCCGTCGAATACCGAGGATTTGGTCGTGCATGAACACGGTTGCGTCCGAGTAACCGACGATCCACTCCAGGCGATCCCCCGGTCGCAGCGTTGTCTCCGGGGCGTTCAGTCGTAGGTTGCCATGCTCGGCGGAAAGGGTGAATCTCTCGACCTGACCTAACGGGATCCCTACCGGTTCCGCCATCGCGTTGATCGACCCGAGGGTCTTGAACCCGCCGTCCGTAACGATGTACCGGTCTGATGGACGGCTCACGACGGTCGTCATGACCCGAAGCGCACACTCGTGGTCCACGCCGAAGTGGTCTCGGTAATGGACGTCACCCCAGACCCCGCCGCCAGCCTGCAGCTCGGTCACGCCGGCTACGTGTGCCGCGATCATGTACGTGCCGGTGCCACTGCACGACACGATGTCCACCGGTAGGCCGGCGGCCCGGCAAGCTTCCGCGGACCCGACGAGCTTGCCAATCGCCTCGATCACCGCCGCGCGCTTCGCTTCCGGATCAGCGATTCCAGCCGCGTGTCCCTCCCACGCCATCACCCCGGTGAAGCGCAAGTGACTCGCTTCGGCGACCCGTTGTGCCATCCCAACGGTCGCCGAACCAGGCGAAGTCCCACATCGGCCCATTCCGGAGTCGACTTCGACGAGCACTCGCGGACGAACTCCGAGTGCGGCAGCCGCTTGGTTGAGCTGCGCGACCCCCTCAGCTGAGTCAACCGCGACCAACGGATCCGCACGCAGGCACAAAGCGGCAAAGCGCCGTACTTTTGCTTCGCCCAGTATCTGGTTCGCAACGAGGATGTCGCGTATCCCAGCGTCCGCCATCACTTCTGCTTCGGAGACCTTCGCGCACGTCACGCCTAGCGCACCGGCCGCCAGCAGCCTGTGGGCGATCGCCGGCACCTTGATGCCCTTGGTGTGTGGGCGCCAGCCGACACCCGAACCTGTGATCGTTGCCGCCATGCGGGCAACGTTTCGATCAAGCGCATCAAGATCCACGAATAAGGCCGGGGTGTCGACCTCGTCGACACGAGTGCCCAACACACCTGACGTGCGCGTCGCGACCACTGCCTTCCTCCATCACTCACCGGGCGAGCGTTCCCTGGCACACCAACGCAGCCGGGGTCGGCGCACGGTACCAGCATCGCTGCTCCCGAACAGCGCATGTGACGGAGACTCCATCAGCAAAAGCTTGCCTGCCTCCGGCAGCTGCCGATCAGCTGAATTCACCCCTACCTGCGCGCCCTGACGCGCTTGAGGAGGCCTGATGGGTCGGGCAGCCGACAGCGACAATGGGGCGATGACGAGCGGCTATCCGAACGGCTCAGACCGGTGGTGGGAAGGGGCAAGGCACACCCTTCCACTGCTGTTGCTCGCGATGGAAGCGGCGACCCTCATCCCGTGGTCTCACATCGCAGGTCTGCTGCTTCTCCCCAGCGTGGCACGGACTCCGGTCGGCGCGCGCACAGGCTTGCCTCCCCTTGTGCCCGACATGCTGCTGATCTTCGCGCTCGGAGCTGCGTGGGGCGTGCGTCGCCTCACAGTGGTTCGTAGATCCCCCGACGACCGGCGGGATTGGGGCAGGAGAATCGGGACTGCCATCGCCATCGGCTCGGTAGGCGGCGTGGCACTGCTGTCGCTTCACCTGCACGGCGGCCCGCCGACCAGCGCACCCTCGGGATGGTTTGGCCAACTCACGTCGGGCCACGAGCCGGGGGCATTGCTCTGCACCATCGCGTTCATTGGCGCGACGTGGTGGCGCGGGACGTCCGTCGGGGCAACAAGCCCAGGAGACCGTCAATCCGGCTTCCGCTCCGTCGTCGTCGGCGCATCTATCTCAGTCGCGTCTGCAGTCGCCGCGGGGGTCGTCCCATCGATACTTGACGGCGTGGTCCCAGTGGCTGCCATCGTCGCGATTCCGTCAATGATCGGCGCATTGGCGTTAGCCTCGCTCGAGGAGTCACAACTGCCCCGCGCCCGTGGAGCGTCGGTGACGACGCCTGACCGATCGTGGCTGGGGTTGATCGCGGTGCTGTGCGTCGGCGTAGGAACAACCGGGACGGTTGTAGCACTCGTCCTCGGCGGCCAAGCGTCGGTAGTGATCCTTGCCCTACGTGCCATTGGAGGGGTGGTTGGGGCAGCGATCATCCTAATTGCATCAGTCGCGATCATCCCCGTTCTGTGGTTCGCAAAGTGGCTGGCTGGAATGATGCGAAGCAGTGGTGAACTACCTCCAGACCTGCCTCTCTCAGGCCTCGGCAGGCAGGCTCTCGTTGAACGCTTTGAAACCGTCGACCCAGAGCCATTGTTGGACGCGGCGGTCACCGAGATCGGACTTGCGGTCGCGACGCTAGGTGTTGTTTCGCTCGTGATCTGGCGCCTCATGCGTCCTTCGGCGCCGTCCGACTTGGACGGCGCAGAGTCGGAGGAACGCACCTCAGTCTTCTCGTGGGCGTCGATCATGACCCGGCGCAGGCCGACGCGCGACGCCGACACCAATGGCGGAAACCTCGATGGTGTCCGGCTTGCGTACCGATCGTTCCTCGAGGCAATGGCACAACGTGGCGTCGGGCGGACATCGGCAGAGACGCCCGACCAATTTGCACTTCGATCCCGCGGCGCGGACGCGACGCGAGACGCAGCAGACGCGCGCTCGGCCGACATCGATTCACTTACCCGCGCGTATAACGAGGTTCGATACGGTGAGACGGACCCCACCCGCCACGTCCCCGCAGCGGCTGAGGCCGCTCGACGCCTTGCTGCTCCGT
>CAILQO010000013.1 GCA_903836285.1 uncultured Chloroflexota bacterium | reverse complement strand
GGGCCTGCTCGAGTTCGTCGACACTGGTTCTGAGAGCCCAGCTCCCGGAACGACGCTTGAGCCCGGCAAGTACAAGACGGTCCTGACCGGCGCGCGCCTAGACCCGAGTGCGGTCGCGGTTAGCTTCGACCAACGGAATCAACCTCAAATTGCCTTCGGGTGGGACGCGGAAGGATCGCGCGCGTTCGGCGAGTTCACCGGCAGCAATGTCGGGAAGTACCTCGCAATCGTGCTCGACGGCGTGGTGCTCTCCGCACCCCGGATCAACGACCGGATCACGGATCGTGGTGTGATCTCGGGCCGATTCAGCCTCGATGAGGCGCGCGACATCGTGACGAAGCTCAAGTACGGTGCCTTGCCGATCCCGGTCAAGGTCGTGCAGCAGCGGGAGGTCGGTGCGACGCTTGGCCAGGACTCGGTCAACCGCAGCGTGACCGCGGGGATCGTTGGTCTCGGTGTTGTGCTTGCTTACATGCTCATCTACTATCGGCTTCCCGGCGTCGTCGCTGGCGTCGCCCTAATCTCCTACGCGTTGCTTACGTTGGCCCTGTTCAAGAATCCGTGGGCTCCAGTCACGTTGACGCTTGCCGGAATTGCGGGGTTCATCTTGTCCATCGGGATGGCAGTGGACGCCAACATCCTGATATTTGAGCGGATGAAGGAAGAGCTGCGTAACGGTCGAACCCTTGCGTCGGCCGTTGAGACGGGGTTCCATCGTGCATGGGATAGCATCCGCGACTCGAACTTCTCGACCCTGATCACTTGCGCCATCTTGTTCTACTTCGGAAGCGGGATGATCCGCGGGTTCGCCCTGACGCTTGCGCTTGGTGTCATGATGAGCCTGTTCACGGCGGTAGTGGTTACCCGTGCGCTGATGCGTCTGCTGCTTCGGACTGGTGCGTCGCGCGTGCCCGCTCTCTTTGGCGTGTCCGGCATCGAACTGCCCGTCGATCGGCCCTCACGCCCGTCGGCACCGAGTGGACCGACTGGCTTTCTCGGCGCCAACCCGTAGGGGTTTCGCATCACCGTTCGGAGTTTCTCTCGTGTTCAACATCATCGGTAGGCGAGTCATCTTCTTCGCCCTGAGTGGAGCGATCATCGCCCCAGGCCTCCTGGCGTTGCTCGTCTGGGGACTGAACCTCGGGATCGACTTCACTGGTGGCAGCATGATGGAGGTGCGCCTGGGCAAGAGCCCCGCACCGGCGGAAGTGCGCGCAGTCCTGGTCAGCGCTGGCTATGCCGATGCCTCCGTCGTGACGACAGGCGATGGCACCACTCGCTCCTACCTCCTCCGCACACGCACGATCGACTCGGTTGCGAAGACCGACTTGCTCAAGACCGTCGGTGAGCGGTTTGGGCCGCTCACCGAGGACCGATTCGAGTCGGTCGGGCCGGTCATCGGGAGCGAGACATCCGTGAACGCCGTCCTCTCGGTCACAGGCGCGTCGGTCCTGATCCTTTTTTACCTGTCGTACGCGTTTCGGCAGGTTCCCAACCCTTGGCGGTACGGCGCGTGCGCAGTGATCGCTCTGTTGCATGACACCGTGCTGGTGGTTGGCCTATGGGCCATCCTGGGCAAGGTTGCCGGGTTTGAAGTTGACGCACTGTTCGTCACGGCACTCCTGACGGTCGTTGGCTTCTCGGTCCACGACACCATCGTCGTGTTTGACCGCATCCGGGAAAACGTCGGGAAGTTTCCTGGGGAGGCGTTCGATAGGGTGGTCAACTTCAGCGTGAACCAGACCTTGGACAGGTCCGTCAACACCTCGCTGACAGTGGTGCTCACGCTGACGGCACTGCTGCTGATTGGTGGAGCGACCATCAGGGGGTTTGTGCTTGTCCTCCTTGTCGGGATCGTCGCCGGCACATACTCGTCAATCTTCAACGCCAGTTGCCTCCTCGTCTCGTGGGAGACCGGTGAGATCGGGCGCCTCTGGCGCCAACTCGTCCCGGGTCGAGCAAGCACGTAGCAACGGGTCCAACGGTCGGTAGGCGACCTGTGGAGGAGAGCCAGGCATGGTGAGACGGCCACGTTTCGAGGGGCAGGTTGTGGTGATCACCGGCGCCGGCTCGGGCATCGGTGAGGCAATGGCGGTCGCCTTTGCGTCCGAAGGCGCGACCGTGGTGGTCGTCGACCGCGACGACGCGAGTGCTTCCCGAGTTGCGGGCGAGATCGTCGCGTCAGGAGGTGCGGCGCACGCGGAGAGTGCCGACGTGTCTCTTGCCAACGATGTCCGACGTGTGATCGACGGGACGGTTGCTCGCTACGGAAAGCTCGATGTCCTATGCAACAACGCCGGCATCGGGGTCGCTGCCACGTGTCACGAGACGTCGGAGGCCGACTGGGATCTCACGATGGCCATCGACCTGAAGGGCGTCTTCCTCGGGTGCAAGTACGCAATCCCGCACATGATTAGCCAGGGGCGTGGTGTGATATGCAACACGTCGTCAGTTGCCGGGCAAGTGGGGGTCCTGAACCGTGCAGCGTACTGCTCGGCAAAGGCAGGGGTGCTGGGTCTGACCAAGTCGATCGCGATCGACTACGCCGCGCACAACATTCGCTGCAATGCGCTGCTGCCGGGAACGGTGGATTCGCCATGGATCGGGAAGATCCTCGCTCAGCAAGCTGACCCCGTCGGTGAGCGCGCCCGAATGGAGGCTCGACAGCCGATTGGACGCATGGGCCGACCCGAGGAGATTGCCGCCGCAGCGCTATACCTGTGCTCCGACGAGGGATCGTACGCGACCGGTACTGGTCTCGTGATCGACGGCGGCCTGACCGCCCGGTAGGGTCATGACGGGTGCCATCCGCGTATTCGACGGGGTTGTCCAGTCGTCGTTCCTCAGGGTGGTCGAGACTGCTGGTGGCGACGATGCATCGGCAAGTGGCTCACGCATCCGCGTGGGGACGGCATCTTGGACTGACCCGACCCTCCTTCGGTCCGGCTGGTACCCCGCCGGCGTGACGGATGCCGCCGGGCGACTGCGACACTACGCGTCCAAGTTCTCGGTTGTTGAGGCGGATGCTCCGTACTACGCAATTCCGGCGCCAGCAGTGGCCGAGGCTTGGGTGGATCGGACGTCGGCATCATTCGCGTTCAACGTGAAAGCTCACGCCCTGCTTACCGGTCACCGGACCGACCCGGCCCGATTGCCGGGCGCGGTGCGCCGGCTGCTCGGCGAAGTTGCGTGTCGGCAGGCGACTGTCGATCGCGCCGACGTGGGACCAGAAGCGATGCTCGCAGTTCGTGAGGCGTTCGGGGCGTTCATCAAGCCGCTTCGGGCGTCAGGTCGACTCGGGACATTGCTGTTCCAATACCCACGTTGGTTCGTTCCCGGAGACCGTGCCGACGCGACATTGGATGCGATCAGGGACGAGTTCGCGGACACGCCGATTGCCGTGGAGTTTCGGAACGCCTTGTGGGCCGAACCAATCGCGTTTCGCGAGGCGACGGCGCGACTTCGTGCCCTGCAGATGGTGTTCGTGGGCGTCGATGCACCGCGAGGGATTGTGTCGGCCATGCCACCGGTTGACGCGGTGACGAACCCGCAGGTCGCCATCCTGCGCCTGCATGGTCGAAACGTCGAGGCGTGGGACGCACGCCACACCACAGCTGCAAACCGGTTCAACTACCGGTACGGCGACGATGAACTCGAGCGTGAAGTCGCGCCTCGCGCGCGACGCCTCGCTGACGAAGCCGCGCAGGTGCACGTCATCTTCAACAACTGCCACGAGGACGACGGGGTCCGGAACGCCGCACGGCTTTCGGAGCTCGTGGCGACGCTTCCTGCCTGCTAAAGAGGTAGGGCGATGGGCCTCCCCTCGCGCGCGGACCGCTCGGCGGCGTACATGATCTCGTGGGTCTTCCCGGCGTCGTTGATGTCGACGCGCGCCCGGCGGTCGTGGCGGATCGCATCGATGAAGTCGTCGATTTCGCCCGGGAATGGGTGATGGGTCACCTCCGGTGTGTCCGGCAGGATGGTCGGGAAGTGCGCCCACCCTTCGAGACCCGGGTCAAGTACCGTCGACCGGAACTTGTCGTTGACAAGGGTGCCCTTTCCGCCGTGGAGGCGTACGTTGAAGGTGTACTTCACGTTGCCTTCCATGACGCACCCAACCTTGCCAATAGCGCCGTTGGCGAAGCGGATGATCGTGATGATTGTTGCGTCCCAATCCATCACACGAGTGAAGTTGCCGCTGTAGGCAAAGACCTCGATCGCCTCGGACCGCACGAACTGCCGGATTGCGTCGATGGCATGGCAGCCAGCGGCGGCGAGCGCTGACCCACCGCGCTCCTTCGTCTTCACCCAGTGGTAACCGCCGTACCACTTCTCCTGGTTGCCCGAGAAATAGTCGCACTCTGCGTAGTGGACGGTGCCCAGGAGGTCGGCGTCGATCATGCTGTGGATGGTCTGGAAGTACGGGCTCCAATGCAACTCGAAGCCGACCTGTGACTTGACGCCGTTGCGGTCGATCGCGTCTTGCACTTGACGGTAGCCGTCGTGGTCGAGTGCGACGGGCTTTTCGATGAGGACGTGCTTGCCGGCCTCGGCCGCGGCGACTGCTTGGGCGACGTGCATTTCATTCGTCGAGCAGATAGATACGACGTCGACGGTGGGATCGCTGACAAGGTCTCGCCAGTCGGTGTACCGATGCGCATTGGTCAGCCCGTGGGCGGCGGCCACCTCCGCGACTCGCGGTGCGCTTGACCCGGCGAGGGCCACCACGGCGCAGTGTGGGTTGGCGGAATACGCCTTGACATGTTCGCCGGCCACCCAACTCATGCCGATCACGCCAACGCCGAGGGTGGTACCAGTCATTGCGAATGCTCCTGTGGGCGTACTGTTGGGGCTGCTAGTCGGTCCACCCGTCCCATCGAGTGATCGACGCAAGGTCCGGTCGCGCGGGACGCGGCTTCGGTGGGGTCGTCGGGTCCGGAGTTCCGAGGTACACGAAGCCCACAATCACCGCTTCCGCCGCGAGGCCGAACTCGGCAGCGGCCTGCGGGTCCCGGACGGTCGCACCGGTGCGCCAGACCGCCGCGAGCCCGAGAGAGTGGGCGGCCAGGAGCATGTTTTGGACGGCGGCGGCGCCGGCGGCGACTTCCTCATCAAGGGGCTCGCCCGGTGTCGGCTCAACGGCCGCCACGATGACCACGGGAGCGCGAAGGAACTTCATCGCCTCGTTCGCGCGCAAAGTCGGGTCCACGGTGCCGCCACTGACAATCGCTCGCCTGTTGAGTGAAGCTGCCAGTGCCTCTCCTGCCCCTTGCCGGGCGTCTCCAGCGATCACGACGAAGCGCCACGGGTGCGTGTGGTGGTGGTTAGGCGCGTGGATCGCGGCGTCGATGATCGCTTCAACCTGCACCCGAGCAGGCCGTTCGTCCGTGAGGCGACCGATGCTCCGCCTGGACTTGATTGCCTCCAGGACGGCATTAGTCAAGGGAGCCACAGCCTCCATAGGCGGCAGTATAGCGATGGGGGTTGGGCGAATCGAGCGCAGGCTCCGACGGACGCAGGGCACGTGCGGGTTCTGTAGGTAACGCGTGGACAGGCGTGCTTCGGAGTATCGCCACGCATGCCGCGCTTCTCTCGCGCAAACTACATCGCCGGGACCACGACCTGCTGGTCGCTCGTGTCGGTGCGCCTTCACCGAACGACGCGATTCCTCGGCGGGTCGTGGGGGATGCCATGCATGTGCCGGCGACAGCGCCCGGGGCAATATTCACGTTCCGACATGAATTCACGGCTTCCGGCGCCGGATACGTGGTCGCGTCGCCCGTGTGGTCGGTGCGGCTCCCTTTGAGGATTGCCCGGCGAGCATGGGGCGCGTTGGTCAGGAATGGGTTCCGACCTCAGTCCCTGCATCGGCTGTTGCGTGCGGCTCGCGACCAAATGCGTGGATTTATATCAGGATCGCTTGCGAATGTCGTGGCGAACACCGAGCCGTAATGGAACAAATCTGGCCAACCCATTTTGGTCGAGGTGGTGCCCTACGGCCCGGCATAGGAATCCGAATCGCGAGTTGGAAGCCATGCATCGAACCCCAGCCTGTGGCAGGCCGACGGAGGTCGCGCGAAGTGCCAACTAGGGGTTGGCGGGGTACACGCTATACGATGCCAGTGAAGCCGCCCAACGTTTGGCGAACCTTGCCCGGGATCGCGGTTGGCGGCTCCGGGCTAGCGAGATTGCTCGAACGTCGTTCGCGACCCACTGGAACGTCGCGGGTACGGTCTGGCGGTTGGAATCACCGTTGCTGAGGTGTAGGCCAAATTGAAGTGCGGGACATAGGCCCCTGAAAACCGTCGTGGCGGTCAGGGGCCTCAATGCGGTGCGCTTGACTGACCCTAGCCGACCTTCCCGGCCGCAGCGAGACCGTCAATCTGGTTCGTGCTGACAGGGATCACGTTCGCCCAAACCTCACGGAAGTGCGCCTGCTGCGCGGCGAATTGATCGCCGGAGACGTACTTGGCGATGCCCGCGGCATCAACCTCATACAGACTCCCTTGCTTGGCACCGTCAAGGACCCAGAGGAGGGCACCGGGCGCAGCCGCCGCAAGCTGGAAGCGCATGATCACTTCCTTGGTGAAGGTGCGGCCGTTTGCGGCAATCGCTGCCCAGTCGACACAGCCTGCCTGATTGGGCGTCACCCAGTTCAGGATGCCTCCGTCGCCGACACCGAAGGTGGCTCCCCTGATTCCCTCGTCCTCAAGACGAATGTACGTGTTGTAGCGAACCGTCGGGCAGTATGCGTCCGGGGTCGAGTTCGCGATGCCTGGGCGCAACTCGACCGGAGCCGGCCGGCCCGTGACGTTCAAGGAGATGACGCCGTTCGTTGCGTTTGTCGCCACGCTTGAGGCGACGGGCACGGGCGATACAGACGCCGCGGCGGTGGCTGCCATGGGGCCAACCTGCTTGATGGCGTAGAGGCGTCCATCTTTCGAGCCGATGTACACGGTGCCATCCGCGGCGATTGCCGGCGATGAGTAGTCGATGCCTTGGTCGGTCTTGATCGCGGCCAAGCGCTGGCCGGCGGTGTTGAGGACGTACAGGTTACTGTCGTTCGACCCGACGTAGATCAGCCCGTTACCGGACAACAATGGCGACGAAGTGATCGGCGCGCCGGTGGAGTAGCTCCACTTCTCGGCACCACTGTTGTTGGTGTCGATGGCGTAGAGCTTGCCGTCGTCGGAACCGACGTAGAGCGTGCCATCAGCGGCGAGCGAACCGGTGCTGCGGATGCCGCCGTTGGCAACCTTGCGCTTCCACTTGATCTCGCCCTTGTTGGGCTCGATGGCAAAAATCGTCCCGGAGAGTGTCGGCACATAGACGGTGCTGTCGGGGCCGCCAACCGGGCCGCCGACGACCGCTGCGTCCACCGCAATCTGCCAGCGATCTCCGCCGAACGAGTTGCCGCCATACACGTTCTTGTCGGCTGAGGCCCAGACGATCAGGCTGTTTGCGGTGATCATCGGGGGCGCCTCGACGTTGCCAGTAGCTAAACGGACGCCCTTGTATCGCCCATCCTCGTCGATCTCGAAGACAAACCCACCATCAAATGGGACGAGGGTTCGCCCGTAATCCTTTGACGACACGGGGGCGCCCCGCGCAGGGGTGCTTCCCCCGCCGTACGCCGCGACCGTACCGGTGTCGGCGTCGACGGGGAACTTCCACTTCTCGTCGCCGTTCGCGGTGTCGAAAGCCCGGATCGTGCCGTCGGCAGCGCCGAAGACGACGAACCCGCGCTGGTTGATGAATGGCTGCGTGAAGAAATTCGCCCCGCCGACCTCCCGCTGCCACTTGTCAGCGCCATCCGGCTTGATCGCACGGATCCGGCCGTTGTTGGTCGCCACGATAACGGTCCCATCGGCAGCGATCACCGGTCCGCTGACAATCGCTCCACCTGAGCCGGACACCCATGCCACGCCCGGATTTGTCGGTGCCGCGATGGTGGTTGCACCACGCCGGGATGGGTCATTCTTGAACTGAGCCCACTGCGCGGACGGATTGGGCTGGTCGGCAAACGCGGTCGTGGCGCCAGTAACCGTTGCGCCAACAAGGCCGACAACCACGGCGCCGATGGCCGCGGATCGGCGCAAGTTGTCGGACAGGAGTGTTCTCTTTTCACCCATCGTCAAGATCTTTCACGTTCGGCAGTTCGTGGATCACAGACGCTGCCGGAGGTGGCGCGGTCGACCCGAGCCGTTTCGTCCCTGTATCGAATGATAGCTACGCACACCCGGTCGGGACGCAGCAAGCGGGTAGACTGAGGGTGACGAAGTCCTTGCATCCTGAGCGGAAGCATCCACCGGCGTCGTCCCCTCTGCACGAAGGAGCTCGACCAAGGGTTGGTCGGGGCGCGACCCTTCGTTGAGTGCCTGCCCGAAAGGGGCTACCGCGTGCCTGACGAAACGATCGTCGAATCTGCTGTCCCACGCCGTCGTTCGTTCCGACCCCGACGGCCGGCGTCCGGTGCCAACGCAGTTGAGTCTGGAGGAGCGACTGACGGCAATCCAACTCCGGATGGTCTGGGGCTGCCACTGTCGGCTCGGGCAAGCGCCACCGACGGAGGCGTCGAGGAGATTGACAGGCTTGCCTCGGATCCTGGGCTTACTGCCGGTGACCCGGATGGGCTCGCTGCTGTCCCGACTGTAGACGATGGGTTAGGCACGCCTCCCCCACTCGAGCGTCCTCGCGATGCAGGCAGTGCGGTGCAGGGGCAGGCTCCTTGGCGCGACGGTGGTCGAGGGGTTTCTCGGCGAAGGGGACGCGGAGGGCCGGCCCCGGCGCTTGACGGGCGGCCTCCCTTGCAGCGCGGCGGCCAGGCGATGGGACCGCGCCCGGCGCCTGCACGCGGGCCGAACTCAGTATCGGCGGTTCCGGCGCGCCCGACTCGTGCAACGCCTGCCCCGTATGCATCATCCCTTGGACGGATGCCGACCCCCGGCGATGCCTCGTCAGGTTTCCGGTCGATTGGGCGGTCGCCGGAAGAAATCGCGCGTCTCGCACAGGAAGCGCGGCGCGAGGCGCGATTGAACCGCGGGCGCATGTTCCGAGCGGCGGCTGTTGGGCAGTCTGAACCGTACCGAGCACTGGGCCGGGGGACAGGCGCAGCTCCCACGTCCGGTGTGACTGGCAACGGACTTGGGCGATCAGGCAATGGCCCTTCCCGACCCCAGTCACGTCCCGGAGTGTCGCGGACTGGGCGCCCCCAGATTGGGCGCCCATAGATCGGGCACCCCCCTATGCCCGGTTTGAGATCTACTCAGGCCGGAACGTCCACCGTGAGCATCGGCCGGGGACCACCACCGCCTGACCCGGGAACTCGGCGGCGCAAAGGTCCACGAGGCGACCGGGCGACCCCGGGTTTCCGGCAAACATGTCGTAGTGCATCGGCACCAACACTCTGGCGCCGATCGCATGTGACAGGTAGGCGGCCTCTCTCTCGTCCATGTTCCCGATGATTCCGTGGCGTTCGCGGAACCAGTCGCGGCCGTTGATCGGCAGGAGGGCGACGTCAATCGCGAGGGGCGCGAGACGATCAACCATGCCGGGGTATATCTCGGAGTCCCCGGCGTGATAGACGCGGACTCCCCCGATATCCACGACGAACCCGACGAACCGCCACCCGGAGACGGGGTCGCGCTCCCAAACACATTCGGCAATGGGGTCACGCCCCGTGCCGTGGGCGGCTGGGACGGTGCGAACGGGCACCCCCGCAACGTCAATCACGGCGTCCACCTCGCCCACGACGACCCGGGCAGGGGACCCGACGAGACTCACGGCTTGCGACGCCGCGCTTTCTGGCACGACGAACGTGGTCCGTGCTGATGCTTTCGCGATTCCTTCGACGGCGTATGGGTCGAGGTGGTCGAGGTGATCGTGGCTGCAGAACGCCACGTCAAGGAAGTCGAGTTCCGCCGGGGTGACCGGAGGCTCGAAGCGACGTTGCAGCTGCCCAGAAGAAGGCATGAGGAACAAGTCGAACGCGATCGTTGCACGTGCTGACTTGACAATCCAAGAAGCTTGTCCAAGGTGCCAGAAGGCCGCGGTGCCCTCCTCTACGTCAGCGGAACGGATGGAGTGGACTAGCGCCGCCCCGGTTGGCCACGTGGCACTGTCGCGTTTCTGGGTCATCGACGTCCTCCGTGCGCGGGCAGATCGGAGTGATGGTCGCTCCGCCGGGTGAGGGTACTCGCGTGTCGGCGACCGCGGCCGGGCGTGGGCGACGTGGGGACTATCGGTGGGGCGCCAACACCTCCAGCCACTCATGCAGTGCCTGGGCGCCCCCCGAAACGTCCGGCGCCACCGGCGAATCTGGGGGCCACAGGATGAATGCCTGAGTCTGGACCCCGCCGACGCCGCCATGGGCCCCGAACTGAACCTCGAAGGCCCAGACGTCGCCAAATGTAGTGGAGGCACTGCGACCTCTCGCCGGAGACGCGAGGCACGTCACATCACCGATGTCTGGGCGGGCCGCAAAGGCATTGAGGTGCGCCTCGACCTCTTCGGGGGGCCCAATCGTGCGAAGCGGGCTATCGCCCCAGCGATCAACGACGACGAGTGGAGCATCGTGGTTGCATTGCACCGGATGTGATGCGGAACACTGCCGTCCGAAGCGAACGCCGCCGCTGCGCCCAAACACGACGTAGGAACTGCCGGCGCCCTGAGCAAGGCTGTCGGCCACGATGGTCGCCTGAACTGCAGGGTGGCGTGTGGTCGCCTCAACGAAGCCCGGCGCCCTGCGAGAGAGGTCCTGCAAGCCGAGGCGAACGTGCGACGATGCGACCCACGCCTGCAGGACCGTGCCACTGGCAGCGACCACCAAGTCGCCGCCAGAGTTAGCTCGCCGCCGACGTTGCCACTCGTCGTGGACCCATGCCCTCGGATCGGGTAAGAACGCAGCCGGTGCCGGCACTGCGGGTGCCACCCCGTGATCTGAGAGGATCACGACCCGATATGGCCGAGCGGATGCCTCGACTCCCCGCAGGATCGAGTTGATGTGATCGTCGGTCGAAGCGAGGGCATCCAACGCGCGGGTCGAACGCGGACCGGCCACATGCGCCACGAGGTCGTACTCGACCAAGTTGGCGAAGATCACCGGTCGACCGGCTGTGATGTCTTCGCGGGCTCCGGCCGCCACGACGTGTCCGGAAGCCCGACCCGTCGTCGCGACGGCGAAGGCGCCCAGTCGGCGCAGTCGCGACAGCGCTGGCGCTACACCCTCGGTGAACCTGCCACGCCGACGTGTCTCTAGGCCGTGGTCCGGATTTGGCCAACGATCGGCCAGCGATCCTAATGAAGCGTGGATGGATTCGCGGACCATCGCCCCCCACGTTCGCCGTCCGGCAGGTGGAACCAGCACGCCGCCTGCCGCGCCGCCACCGATGGCGCCGGCATGGCAGCCACCGCCGCGCAACAGCCCGGGACCATAGCCGGCTTCGAACGCATGCTCGAAACTCGCGACGGCCGACGCTGAAGCGGCGAGGCGTGACCGCCGTGAGTCCCGGTCCCACCATGCGAACGACGGAGCGGGTGGACACGCTCCCCAGAAGAGCGATGCCTGCACCGCCAACGTGTCCGACGGCAACCCGCAGGACCACTCGGACAGCCGGTGGCCGGCGCGCACCAGACCGTCAAGGGCCGGAACTAGGCCGCGGGATCGGGCTGAGTCGAGGTCGGGCGCGCTCAGGCCGTCAATCTGGATCAACAGCAGACCCGGCTCAGGATTAGGTGCCCGACCGTCGGTACCAGTGGTGTCGGACGGGGTACGCCCTACCTCGGTTGATCGGTCCCGGCTAGCCAACGACGCGCCGGATCATCTCGGCGTGCTTGGCTGCGAGGGCGTTCGCCGCGTCGGGTGAGACCCCTTCGGCGTGTACGTGGAAGAGCGGCAAGTCGGTGTCTGGCAGGACAAGAACCCACTCCTCGCCGAAATCGAAGCGCACGCCTTCCGAGGCAGAGGCACTGTCACCGAATCGGCTCGCTTGTTCGTGCATCGTTCGCATCACGCGTCCGGTTGCATCCCATGGACAGGCAACTGACTGCCGGGCAAGGTGAGCGTTCGGCACCCCAATCGAGACGTCGGCAACTGAGGTTTGGGTGACGCTCAGGAACTGCATCAGTCGCGCGACCGCCATCATGCCGTCAAAGCCAGGGTGGAACTCGGGGAAGACGTAACTCCCCTCGCCGTTACCCAGTAGGACGAGTGGTGACGTGTCGCCTGACACTTGGCCAAGGGTTCCGCCTTGTCGGCTGGCGTCCTCGGCCGCCTGCATGAGGGCACGGGCGTTCGGTGCGAGCCGCTTCACCTTGCCTCCGTTCCTCCGTGCGAGCACATCGAACACCAACGGCGAATGCGCCGGGATGCCCACGGTTGACCCGGGATGCGCGCGCCACGCCAGAACGGCCATGGATGCAAGGGCAGTAGTCGGCGTGAGAACGACACCCCGCTCATCCACGAGGTCAATCCGGGTACCGTCGTTGTCCATCATCGCACCCATCTGGGCGCCGATAGACCGGCAGATTGCCGAGAGATGGCGTAAGTCCTGGTCGTACTGTGCGGCGGTTCGGCGACCGAACGCCGTGTTTGTGGCGGCGTTCACCGTAATCGTTTCGGCCCCGATCCTGCCAAGCAAGCTTGGCAGGATTGTCGAGGTGCTCCCGAACCCGTAGTCGATGACGGCGCGACCGTGCGCCGTCGAGATTGCCCCGTCGTCGCAAAGCGCGGCGAACGCGTCGGCATACCGTCGAGGCACGGCATCACCGGCGACACTGATGGCACCGACTTCCGTCACGGGGACTCGCCGGAAGTCCTCCCGGAAGAAGTTGGTCTCGATCTTCCTTTGCTGGTTCTTGTCAAGGCTCAGGCCTCGGCCATCAATGAGCGACAACTCAATCTGGCGCCAGTCTGAAGGGGAGAGTCGCACGTGGATGCCGCCGACCGCCCCGGAGGCGCGGGTCTCATACCGCGCAACGGGCAGCGGGACGTCGCCGATGTCAAGGACGTCGATGCCTGCCGACGGTAGTCCCGCGATGACCGCGCGTTTGATCATCCGGGCGGCGCGGCTCCGGTCGCGGTTGACCGTGACGCGCGCGCCCTTCGCCAGTGTTGAACCGTAGGCGGCTCCAACGCGAGCGGCGAACTCGGGGACCATTTCGACGTTTGCGAGACCGGTGACACCTGCTGCCGAGAAGATTGTCCGGCGGGCTTGCGCTCCCCAGATCAGGCTCGTCGCGACGGTCGCACCGCTCTCGACTTCCTTGTTTGGCCACAATTTGACATTCGGCCGGATGACCGCGCCTTCGCCAATGGTCGAGTTGTCGCCAATGACCGCGCCCTCATACGTGACCGTGCCGGCCTTGAGGTTGACCTGCTTCCCGACGATTGCACCGTTCAGGTCGGCACCGTCACCGACGTACCCGTTCGGCCAGATCACGCTCCGGTCGATCGTCGCTCGTTCCTCCACGATCGTGTAGTCGCCGATGACCGTTGGCCCGTGGATGACCGCTCCGGCGCGGACCTCCACGCCCTTGCCCAAGAACACCGGGCCGTAGAGGCGCGCCGTCGGGTGGATGGTTGCGTCGGGCGCGCCCCCCTGCGTCGACCGCCAGACGCGCCCGGCGGAGGTTTCGCCGGGCATCGGGAGGTTCACAATCTCCTGGAGCATGTCGCCGTTGGCACGGACGTACTCCTGCAAGGAACCAACGTCGCACCAGTATCCCTTGGAAACGAAACCGTACATCGGGTCCCCGTTGCGGAGGAGCAGCGGAAAGACATCATTGCTCCAGTCGACCGACTTGCCGCTGGGGACGTACCTGAAGATCGAAGGGTCCAGAACATAGATGCCTGTGTTGACCGTGTCAGAGAAAACCTCCCCCCAACTTGGCTTCTCGAGGAACCGCGACACCCGGTTCTGCTCGTCCAAGATCACCACCCCGTACTCAAGCGGGTTCGGCACCTGGTAAAGCGTGAGCGTCGCCATTGCCTGGCGCTCGGTGTGGAAGTCAATAATCGCTTGCAGATCGAAGTCGGTCAGTGCGTCGCCAGAGATGACGATGAATGGTTCGTCGAGATGCTCCTCCGCGTTCTTCACGCTCCCGGCGGTGCCGAGCGGCGACTCCTCGACGGCGTAATGGATCGTCATCCCAAACTCAGACCCGTCGCCGAAGTAATCCTGGATGACGTTGGCAAGGTACTGGAGGGTCACGACGACCTCGGTGATCCCGTGGCGGCGAAGGAGCCCGAGGATGTGCTCCATGACTGGTGCATTGACGATCGGGACCATGGGTTTGGGGCGACCGATCGTGAGTGGACGCAACCGGGAACCTTCCCCACCGGCCATCACGACCGCCTTCATCGCCCACCTCCTTGTGTCGTGGCACATTCGCCCCAGTGCCCGACAGCCGCATCATAGAGTAGAGACATGCGGAGAGGCTCAAGGGTGAGCCAGACGGCCGGCCAGCCAAATGGCCGGGGCGCTCCGCGGTGGAAGCGAGAGGACGGCGTCCGGATGGAACCTCGTGTGGAGTTGTACCGGGAGGCGCTGGTGCGCCTCGACCGCGGGGAGCGTGTTGCCCTCGCCACGGTCGTGTCAACGAGCGGTTCGACGCCCCAGAAGGCGGGTGCCACGCTGCTCGTTCTCCATGACGGTTCGATGCGGGGCACGATTGGTGGTGGGTGCGTCGAGGCCGACGCTTGGGCGGCGGCACGCCAAATGATGCGCTCCGGCGATTCCGGGTTGCGCACGTTCACGTTGGCCGATGACCCCGACGAACCGGGTGGTGACGTCTGTGGCGGCACCATGGACGTCATGTTCGAGGTTCTCTTCCCCGATGTTCCGGCGGGGGCAGGACCTGCGTGAGCAGACTTGGCGTCGGCCTCAGGCGGATCGTGCAGCTGATCGAGGAAGGCGGTCCTTTCGTCCAAGGTACCGTGGTGGCGAGCGGGGCGGGCGCGCCCCTGCCCGTCGGCTACCGGGTCGCTTGGCGCCCCGGTCACTTGATTGAGGGGGCGAGTGGGGACGGAGCACTCGACAGCGCGCTGCAGGCCTCCGCGGCCACTGCGCTTGCAGGAGAGAAACCGGCGGAGTCCTGCCTCGGCAGTGATGGCATCTCTGTCCCGATGCGGCGTCGAAGCCATGGTGTTGACGTAGCCCCGCGCACGCTTGAGGTGTCGTGGCTCCCGCACGTCCCAGAGGAGCGCCTCCTGATCTTTGGGGCCGGTCACGTTGCAGTCCCGCTGTGCGCAATGGCGGCAACGGTCGGCTACGCGGTAACCGTTGTCGACGACCGGGCGCGGTTTGCCACTTCCGAGCGCTTCCCGTTGGCCCGTGAGGTCATTGTTCGTGACTTCGTCGACGCGATCCAGACGATGGCGATGACACCCTGGACAAGCGTGGTGCTCGTGACCAGGGGCCATGAACACGATGAAACTTGTCTCGCCCACGTGGTGACATCGGCGGTGCGGTACGTGGGCATGATTGGCAGCCGTCGCCGCGTCAAGGTCGTGCACGACCGCCTTGTCGCCGCAGGCGTGGCCAGTGACGCACTTGACCGCGTCCACGCCCCGATTGGGCTTGACCTCGGTGGGCGGTCGCCGGCGGAGATCGCCTTAGCAATACTCGCGGAGATCGTCCTCGTGAGGCGAGGCGGCACGGGGGCGCACCTGTCCCGAGGCAGCTTGCGCCCGTAGCGATACCCGGCCTGGTTAGGGCGGGCGGACCGTTCAGGGCAGAGCGCCCGCGTCCTCAGGGCGGCTGGCAACGGGCGCGAAGAGCTGCTACGTGCCAACCTCGATCAGGAGGTCCGGCCCGAAGGTGACCGGTCCCGCTGAACCTCCGGGGTCCGAGACCCAACTAACCCAAGCGGACCATGGGGCGTCCCGGGCAACGAGCATTAATGGCGCGTCCGGCCAATCGAGTCTGACTTCACGTGCCTGACCCGGGTCGAGCAGGATTTCTCGGAGGGCTTGGGTGAACATCCGCCCGGCCGCCCACCTCCAAATGAAGCTGCCGTCCGCAGCGGTCACCATCACGTCGCAGTACTGGCCGGTCCGGAACAGCATGGGCATCGGCGCATCCGTCCGATTTGTCGCGGTGACAACGAAAGTAAGCCCGCCCCCGTCAGTCGATGCTCGTATAGTCACGGCCACATCGAGCGGAGTGGGCGGGGACGAAGCTTCGGGGTCGTCGGTTCCGCTCATGCACGGGTTCACGACGCACTCGCCTTCAGGTTTGGTTTCACGGGCTGCATGCCCGGTCAGTGCCGAGGATGACGCAAGTGCAAGGACGCTCCTCCTGGCGAGCGTCCGCCGTGGTACCGTGCGGTAAGGGGCTTCCATGACGGGAACAAGCGTCCACGATGGCTCGTCCGGAATGCAACTCGTGCTGGGGATCGTCCAGGACGAAGACGCAAGCACGGTGATTGAGGCGCTGGGCCAGGCTGGCTTCCGTTCAACCCGCATCAACACCGTTGGGGGCTTCCTCCGCAAGGGCAACGCCACGATCTTGGTGGGTGTGGCCCGCGACCAGCTGCAGCGTGCGCTGGTCATCATTCGTGACAACTGCGAGACCCGGAGCGAGTATTTCGTGCCGACGGCCCCCGGCGAGGTCGGCGAGCCGTATCCACTCGATCCGGTGCAAGTCCAGGTTGGCGGTGCGACGGTCTTCGTGCTCGACGTCGAGCGCTTCGAGCAGCTGTAGGCGGGGGGCGCGATGAAGCTAGTCTGGGCGATCGTTCAGGCGGAAGACGCGAGTGACGCCGTGAAGGCCCTCGTGACGCGCGGGTACCGCACCACGCGCATCAACACCGTCGGTGGATGGCTCCGCCGGGGTAATGTCAGCCTCCTGCTCGGGGTTGACTCCTCGCAGGTTGATGACGTGGTCGCGACCTTGCGCGAACATTGTCAGTCGCGTCGCGCCGACGCGCCCGGTCAGGTCACGCTAGGGCGCGCGACCGTCTTCGTGGTTGATTCGCCGGGGTTTGTCCAAGTCTGACGACGCTGGCCTCGGCGTGAGGTCGTCGGTCGCCTCGATCGGAAGTGGCGCCAGCAGGACCCAGATCAATACTCCTGCCCCGACAATCACCACGAGCGACAGGAATATCGCGACGCCGTAGTCCTGCCACACGTCCGCGATGCCCGTGACGTCCCCGTGTGCATAGGCGGTCGTCGGCAGCAGTGCGGACGCGCCAGCAATCAACGATGCCACGGTGTGGCACGCCGCCATGCGTGGACGCGCCACTAGTGGTCGCTGGGAATTCAATGCTGCCATGAACCGATGCTAGCAACCGTTCCGTGGCGATTCCCGGCATATACTGGCAAGCGTGGCGATCGACACGATCTTGTTGCTAGTGGGCGGTGTGACCTTCGGGATTGGGGTTGTCCTCCTGGTCGGGGCGCCTATGCTTGCTGGGCCAGTCGCCGAGCGGACCACGCGCCCCGAGCTTGCGCGACGTGCCAGCGGGCCTGACCGAATGCGCACCTTAATCGCCGCGCAGCAGGCTTCGAAGTCCCGGCGAACGACCCTTGCTGTCCGACTTCGCGTCGTCGGCATCGTGCTGGCTGTGGTGGGTGGAGCGGCGTACATCGCCGGGGTTGCGACAAGAAGCGTTCCGACCTGACGCGTTCGTGCACACGAACGGCGGCACTGCGTGCGGGCCGGTCCTTGATCCATCGCTACACTGTCCCGGTGGGCATGAACGTTGCGCCTCGCCATGTTGGCGACCAGATAGGTGACGACCCGGGCAGCGGCGAGGGTTCCTCGCGTGAGTCGATGATGGCCCAACCTTGGGAGCCGTGGCACGTCTCCCGGGGACTGCGGTGCATCTCTTGTGGCGCGCTTCACGGTCTGCGTGACGTTATCTACCGGTGTGGCGCCTGTGGGGACCTTCTGGACGTCGTCTACCGCCGGCCCGGCGAGACCGGGGCGGCACTCGCGGCACGCTTTCGGGTGCGCCAGGTTTCCGACCTCGCAATCGACCGGTCGGGCGTCTGGCGGTTCCGGGAGATGCTGCCTTTCTACGACGACGAGTCGCAGATCATCACTTACCCGGAGGGCAACACCCCGCTGCTTGACGCGCCCCGCTGTGCGCAGTATGCCGGACTGCGGCGCTTGCGCTTCAAGCATCTCGGCTTCAATCCCACCGGGTCATTCAAGGATTACGGCATGGTCGCCGGCGTCACGCAGGCTCGCATCCTCGGGATGCGTGCGGTCGCGTGTGCCAGTACCGGAAATACATCGGCATCATTGGCGGCATATGCAACGCGCGCGGGGATGCTGCCGATCGTACTCGTACCCGAGACCGGGGTCAGTTTCGCCAAGCTCAGCCAATCGCTCGACTATGGCGCCCTCACGATCATGGTGCGCGGGGACTTTGACCAAGCCCAGGCGCTCCTGCGGCGGTTGGCCCCGCGACTCGGCATTTACATCCTGAACTCCGTCAACCCCTTCCGTCTGGAGGGGCAGAAGACGGTTATGTTCGAGTTGATGGAGCAGCTCGGTTGGCGCGCACCCGACCGTATTGTGGTGCCTGGTGGAAACTTGGGCAACTCGAGCAGCTTTGGGAAGGCCCTGCGCGAACTCGAGGACCTCGGGCTCCTGTCGAAACGCCCGCGCCTGACGATCGTGCAAGCGAGGGGGGCCGCGCCACTCTCCGAGGCGTACGAGTCGGGCCATTCTGAGCGGTTGGTGCGCGTCCACGCGAGCACGCTCGCGACGGCAATCAAGATCGGCGCACCGGTCTCCTGGAAAAAGGCAGCACGCGCGGTCGACTGGAGTGACGGGTGGGTTACCTCCGTCTCGGAGCAGGAGATCGCGGACGCCAAGGCCATGATCGGGCGCGACGGCATCGGGTGCGAACCGGCGTCGGCAACCACGCTCGCCGCGTTGCGTCGCCTCGCGTCAGAGGGGACTGACGAACGCGTTGATCCTGACGAGACCGTCGTGGCGATCCTTACCGGGAACGTGCTGAAGGATCCGGACTACACCGTTCGCTACCACCAGTCCGCGTTGTTCGAGGAACATCGCAGCGAAACGAAGATCATCGAGAGCGGGTCCCCGCTCGCGTCCGCCTTTGCGAACCCTCCGGTCATCGTGGACGCGACCGAGTCTGCGCTCGCTGATGCCATCGAGGCGCGGATGCACTCCCGGTAGGCGGAACGGGGTGCGACCGCCAGCCTGAGCGTACTGGGCAAGTGGACAGGTTCATCGCGAGCTCAACGCCGACGGACGTGTGCCAAGTGTGACTAGCGCCGCTGGCGTAGGAATGGCGGGAGGTCGTCGCCTTCGGCAGGGGTGCGGTCGATTGGCTGCTGCGATCGCATGGGTGCCGCCGGCAGTTCACGCGCCGGTGCGAGCGGTCGCGTTTCGCGGATGGGTGCCGGTGCGGACTCCTCGATGCGGCGATCGGACGATGACCGGACACCGCCAATGATGTCTCGCTGGGGCCGAGCTACGGGGCGCCCGAACGGAGTGGTTCCAGTTGCGCGCGCCTGGAAGCCGGTGGCGATGACGGTGACCCGCACCTGCGACTGCATTCGCGGGTCCATCGCGGTACCGAAGATGATCATCGCGTCCTCGTCTGCGGATCGCTGAATGATCTCGGCGGCGTCCTGGACCTCGTGCAGCGTGAGATCGTCGCCGCCCGTGATGCTCCACAGGATCCCCTTGGCGTTGTCGATTTGGACATCGAGGAGCGGACTCTCGATCGCGGCGCGTGCCGCCTCAAGGGCGCGCTGTTCGCCCGTGCCTGTCCCGATCGCCATGAGTGCCGATCCGGCGTTCGCCATGATCGTCTTGACGTCGGCGAAGTCGACGTTGATGATGCCCGGGATCGTGATCAAGTCCGTGATGCCGGCGATCCCTTGGCGCAGGACGTTATCGGCCATCTTGAAGGCATCGGTGAGCGTCATCCGCGGGTCCGCGACCGCACGCAACCGGTCGTTCGGGATGGTGATCAGGGTGTCGACATGCTCGCGCAGCGCCGCGATGCCGTCGTCCGCCGCTTGAGACCGACGCGGGCCCTCGAACGAGAACGGCTTTGTGACCACACCCACAGTGAGGGCTCCGAGGTTTCGGGCGATGGCAGCGATCTTCGGCGCCGCCCCAGTGCCGGTCCCGCCGCCCATGCCTGCGGCAATGAAGACCATGTCCGCGCCGCGAAGGGCGTCGGCGATGTCTTCCTCGCTTTCATCAGCGGCGCGCGCACCGATCGTCGGGACCCCACCGGCACCGAGGCCGCGGGTGACGCGGTCACCGATGCGAATCCTGACCTGAGCGCTCGACCGCAACAGGGCCTGCGCATCAGTGTTCACCGTGATGAAGTCGACGCCCCTGATCTCGTCCTGAATCATTCGGTCGATGGCGTTGCTGCCACCGCCGCCGACGCCGATGACCTTGATCTGGGCAAAGGCCTCGAGGGCAGGCATCGTCGATGCCGAGTCGGCACGATCTTCGTGGCCCCGGCCCTGACGGCCTCGCTCCGAGTACATGCCTTCGCTCCCTCTCCCGTTGCGACGGGAATCCCTCGCCCCGTTCCCCACTCCCGCCGTGACGGGAGAGGGGAGTGCGGTGCTAGCGCGTGACCGAACGTGTGTCGGCCTGACCCGAACCGAGGAACAGCCTGCGGACGGCGTCGAGGAGGCCCCCAACCGTCGACGACCGCGCCGGTACTGGGGCGGTTGCGAGCTCCACCCGACACCCGTACGCGACGACGCCAACCGCGGCGGCAAATGCGGGTGACCGGAACGATTCACCGAGGTTGTTCGCGGCACCGGGGATGCCAACCCTCGCAGGCATGGCCAGCACTGTCTCGGCGAGAGTCTCGATACCGGGCAAGGTGGACGTACCCCCAGTGAGGATCGCACCGGCACTCAGTGCCCCGGAAAGCCCGGAGCGCCCCAGCTCCTCACGCACCCGCTCAAAGATGTCGACGATCCGCGCCGAGACGATCTCGGAGACGTAGCGTGCCGAGACCGTGTCGCGCGACCGATTGTGAAGTGAGACCTCGATTGACGGCTCGCCATCGGCCTCCGCAGGGATCGCGTGCGCGTGGTTGACCTTCAGTGCTTCGGCCTCGGCAACCGGCGTGCGCAGCACGTACGCGATGTCGTTGGTACAGTTCTGGCCACCGAACGGCAAGACGGCCGTGTGCCAGATCGCACCTTCGATGAACACCGAAATGTCGGTGGTGCCCGCGCCGATGTCAATCACGACGCATCCAAGGCCTCGCTCATCGGGCGTGGCGACGCTCTCACCTGAGGCCAGCCCCTGGGTGACGAGTTCACGGACGTCAATCGTCTGCGGCACTGCTCGAACGAGATTGTGGATCTGGGACGTCGATGCCGTCACCACGTGCGTCTGGGCATCGAGGCGGTGACCGGTTATCCCGATCGGGTCGGTGATCCCGCTCACCCCATCCACGGTGAAGGTACGGGGCACCACGAGCACCACCTCGCGACCAATTTCGGCTGGCGAGGGGCGGGCAGCTGCTAGTGCCTTCTGGATGTCCGGGTCGAGGATTTCGTGGATCTCGTGCGGGTGGTTTGTCAGGGTTGTGCCGCCGCTCGCGTTTTCGCACGCAACGTGGTTTCCTGAAAACGTGACCCAAGCTGAAGTGATCTGGCGCCCGCTCGTCGTCTCCGCTTGGGACACGGCGGCGGCGACGGCTTGGGCGACCTCATCAAACGACACGATGGCACCAGCGCGCATCCCACGCGTCCGTGCCATGCCCGCGCCAACGACACGAGGCACCCCGGTAGGGTTTGGTTCGGCGACGGTGACAACGACCTTGGAGGTCCCGATGTCGATCCCGACGATGGTGTGCAACGAGGGCACGTTTCCTCCCAACCGGCGCGGACGCGCCGCTTCACGTCACATAACGGGCCGAGACCGAGAGATGACGCGAGGTTGCCGGAACACGCCTGCAAGTTGACGTAAACCTGCCGCGAACCGGGCCGATTATAGGCAACGGGGCGACTCGCACCGGGTTCCTTGGCGGGGCACCGTGTGCCGCCGCTCGCGGCCTCATGATCTGGGACGCGGCGGCGTTGCCGCCGCGCGCGGCGTTTCGGTCGGCGCAGGGATCGGCGTGGCGATGCGATACGACGGCCTCGTTGGTGCGCGGACGTCAAGCGTGGTCAGCCGTACCCCTTGCTCCTGGGCGAGGGCGCGCACCGCAAGCATGTGGCCGAACTTGGCGTTCAGGTCATCCGGCTCACCCATGACAACCCGCGTCCCCCCGTCGAACACGAACGATAGGCCTGTTGCGCCGTACTCAACGGCCTCGAGGGGCAAGCGCGACGCCTCGAACGCCGCCGTCACCGCCCCGACCGCCAGGATCGCCCGAGCCGGAACACGATCCCCCACCGCGACCGCCGTGCCGGATGTGTCGACCACCACCGGCAGCACTGCGCTTCCGACCTCCTCCGTCCGGTTCGCCGTCGAGACGACCACGCCCTGATCGTCGACGAGGAGGTCGCCCGCAAACGTGCGCCAGACGACAATCGGAAGGCGCTCCTCGACCTCAATCTCGACGATGTTCGGTAGGCGCGTGATCACTCGGGCACGGCGCACGCCTGGGAGGCTTGCGACCTGAGCGGCAACCGTGCTCGTGGAGACCGTGAAGATATTCTGGCCGACCACCGACGCGACAGACTGCAGCGTCGTGCCCGAGACCCGCTCGTAGTCCCCGGCGCGTGTCAGGAGTACTTGGTCCACCCGGAACGGCGGCGCTTGCGTGAGAAAGGACATGCAGGCGACTACCAGAGTTGCTCCGAGCCCGGCAGCGATGCGCCGACGTCGTCGGGGCGACACGTCGTCCGTCGCGAGTGGCGGCGCCCGATGGCCGATCCTGTCCTGCCAGCGTGCACTGGTCATCGCAGGGCTTCCTCGTTACCCGCCCCCTGCGCGGCGTGGGAGGGGGCGCGATCGGCGTGGGCTTCGGGGATGGCGGCCGTAAACCCCCCTTCCCGTGTCGGGAGGGGGGCCAGGGGGGTTAGGCCCGAGTTCCCGGTGGTTGGGCATGCCGTGGGGGCTTCCACGAGCGCGTCAACCACCGCCGGGTCCCACTCACCGACGAGCAGCACCTCAAGGTGAAGCCGGATGCCGGCGCGCGCCAAGACCTCAGTTTGCCCCTGCTTCATCAGCCACGCCACGTCCATCGCCGAGGCCGTGCCGCGATTGATGATCCAGTTCGCGTGAATCGGGCTGACTTGGGCGTCGCCGCGGCTGCGCCCCTTCATCCCCGCGTCCTCGAGAAGTCGGCCCGCAACCTCGCCCGGGGGGTTCCGGAAGACCGACCCGCAGCTCCGCTCGGTCGGTTGCTTTTGGCGCCGGGCGGCCTCGAACGAGTCGATCCGCGCCAAGATCACGTCCGGGCGTTCGCGACGCAGTCGGAGGCGCGCCCCGAGCACTACGCCGTGTCCCCGCTTCAGTCGCGACGTACGGTATGCGTAGCCCATATCGGCCACCGGGATTTCGGTCATGCGTGCCCACGGTTCCGGGCCGTTTTCCGCCGGTGACCCCGTCTCGTGCGGTCCCAGCCACGCCCGGACTGTCTCCACCACGCCAGCCATGTCGCCGCCGTACGCACCGGCATTCCCGGCAATGGCCCCGCCGATCGTCCCGGGGATGCCGCACGCCCACTCGATGCCGGCAAGCCCCTCGCG
>CAILQO010000012.1 GCA_903836285.1 uncultured Chloroflexota bacterium | reverse complement strand
TACGGCGATCAGCACCACGCCGGGAATTGCCCACTCTTCGGAGGCGAACCATCGAGGGCCGGGGAGGCCGATGGCCTTCAGTCCTTGGTTGACGAGGCCAAACTCCGGGTTCAGGACCCACCCCCAGAGGAGGGCGACCGCCACACCCGAGACGACGGCGGGTAGGTAGTAGATGGTGCGCCAGAAGGCGACGGGTTGCACCTTCTGGTTCAGCATCATCGCAATCGCTAAGGCGACAACGGTGCCAAGGGGAACGACGAGCAAGGTGTAATAGAAAGTTACCCCGATTGCCTTAAAGAAGAGCTTTTCGTTGAAAGCTTTCAGGTAGTTCTTGATACCGACAAACTCGGACATGGACAACAAGTCCGTGTCGTTCATGCTGAGGTACAGCGAGAACGCCATCGCCCCGGCGGTAAAAATGAGGAAGCCAAGCAGCCACGGCGCGATGAAGAGGTAGGCCAACCGTTCCTCGGTGGCGCGGACGGAGAGTGGTCGCGGGGCTGTGGATGGTCGCGCGATGCTGATCCTGGCCATCCGGTCTCACTTTCGGGGCAACCTGCGCCGATGGCCGGGCAACCACGTGCCCGACCGCCGGCAGGCCCTACTTCATCTTGGCTTCGACTTCCTTCGCGATGTCCTTGAAGTAGGACACCGGCGTGCCACCCACGATGAAGACCTTCTCGAGTGCGGGTGCCATGATCTGGCGCGCTTCGGCGTCCTTCTTGAAGAGGACGCGGTTGCCCGGGTAGCCCATCTTCATCGCCGCCGGGCCGGCGTCGAGGTTCACGTCGGCGAGTTCCGGGTACTTCTCGATGCAGATTTTCTTCCACTGGTCGAGAACCGATGTCCGGATCGGCAACAGGCCGGTCGTCCGCGTCTGGTTGACCTGGTAGTCCTTGCCGCCGAGGTACTTCATGAGTTCCCACGACGCGTCCTGGACCTTCGACCCCTTCCACATCACCCACCCGTCCGTCGTGCCGAGGACGCGGCGCTTGGCCGGCCCGGACGGGACGTGCGAGTAGCCCCACTTGATCTTTTTGTCGATGGTCTTGGCCATGGAGAACGGGTAGAAGCCGTCCTCGACCATCGCGAACTTCCCGGAGGCAAACAACGCTTGCGTGTTGAAACTTTGGCCCATCGGCGCCAAGAGCAACCGTTGCGCCATCACCTTGTCGTCCCAGATTGCCTTGCGGACCCATTCAAAGGCTTGCAACGCCTTTTCGGAGTCGAACAACGGCTTCGCAGGGTCCTTGTCGGAGACGGCCTCGCCGCCGAACATCTCGAGGCGATACCAGAACCGGTCCCACGACCAGACGGGGTACATCAGGCCAAAGGTGTCGATCTGGTCACCCTTGGCTACGGTCAACTTCTTCGCGGCGGTCAGGTAGTCGTCGTGCGTCCACTTCTCGTCGGGATACTTGACCCCCGCCTTGTCAAACAAGTCCTTATTGTACCAAGTGAACATGACGTTCACGTACTTTGGCATGCCAAAGCGGATCTTGCTCGGCAGCACAAAGTCGCGCCACTGCCACTCGTAGAAGTCTTTCAGGTCCTCCGCCTTGTAGTCGCGCTTGACGAGCGGTTCGATGTCGAGGACTTGCCCGCGGTCGGCGTATTGCGTGACGTTGTCGGTCCAGGACTCAAAGACGTCGGGGGCGTTGCCGCCAACCATGGCGGCGACCAGCTTTTCATCGCGACCGTCGGGGGCGGGTTCAAGCTTGACCTTGATGTTGGGCTTGTCCTTACCGAAGGTGCTGTCGACGAACGACTGCGCCGCCTTCAGTTCCTCGTCGCTGCCCCGGAATTGCCACCGCACCTCACCCTTGGCGCTTGCGCCTCCGGATGACGGCGCGCCGGCCGCCGGGGCGCTCCCGGATTCGCCGCCGCATGCACTGAGGAAGGCCGACGCACTCACCGATGCGCCGAAGATGCCGAGGATGCGACGCCGGGTAGGCGCTGTCAATCCACCACTCACCTTGGCAAGTCCCTTCTGGTCCGTTGGACCGTCCGCACGGTAGTGCGGTGTGCCTCCCGTGTCAAGTAGTCCCTGCATGCGTGCCTGTGTGGGTGCCTGCATGGGTCATTGCCGAACGCTAGCTCCAGAGACAAGGTGCATTGCGTACATGCGACTACCCGCAAAGGAAAATACATGGTCTTTCCTAGAACGTCGAGGTCACGTCCTGGGTCTGCCCGGTACGGGCGGCGATATACGCCCGCTCGATGACCTCAACGACATGGCGCGCATGTTCGGCCGTCGGCACCGGCTCCGTTCCATGCTGCAGGCAGTCGACCATGTGCATGATGTCGTTGTAGACGTGCGACTCTTGAATAGATGTGTGCGGGCCGGTCACGTGCTGCAGGCCGGGCAGGGATGCCGACGGGATGAAGACGCGCGGCCCAGACGCCCCGAATGCCTTCGGCAAGACGGCATCGCTCACGACCTCAAGCCCGCCAAGGCCACCGCCGAAGTCGACCGTCCCACGCGTCCCCGAGATGGAGAGGCGCCCCCACCCGATCGTCGGCGCGATGCGCGAGTTCTGCCCACCGGCAAGCGCGAAGGTCGCGTCGCCGAAGTCGAGGAGCATGAGAGTGTTGTCGTCCATCTCAACGGCAATCTCCTTCTCCTTCCAGGTGCGAACCGGGAGGCCGATGCCGGAGACCGC
>CAILQO010000011.1 GCA_903836285.1 uncultured Chloroflexota bacterium | reverse complement strand
CTCGTGCGGTCCCAGCCACGCCCGGACTGTCTCCACCACGCCAGCCATGTCGCCGCCGTACGCACCGGCATTCCCGGCAATGGCCCCGCCGATCGTCCCGGGGATGCCGCACGCCCACTCGATGCCGGCAAGCCCCTCGCGCGCAGCCCACCGCGCAAGCCCCGCCGTCTGGCAGCCCGCCTCGACGTCGACCAGGATTTCGTCGCGCACGCCGCCTGCGATCGTGCCAGTGTGCCGGGCCACGGTCGGCGGGTCGAGCTTGATGACGAGCCCGTCGAACCCGGCGTCAGCGACGACAACATTGCTGCCCCCGCCGATGGCCAAGATGGGCACCTGGTGGAGCGTCGCGGCTTCGGCAATGGCGATGGTCGAAACGGCGTCGCGCGTCCGGACGAGGAGGCGCGCCGGTCCACCGACCTTCAGCGAGGTGAACGGTGCGAGGGCGGCATCGCGCTGGACCTCCATCGCCGGCACGCCAAGGGCGCCGCGAGTGATCGCACGGGCGAGTTCATGGTGGTCGCGGGTGGCCATCTTCGGTGGTCGCGCGCCCTGTGGGGCGGGCCATGTCACTGGAACGTGGCTTGTCGCAGGCGGGCCACGTTCGCGCGCTGGTTTCGCACCGCGGAGCAGGCTGGGGGTCGCTCTCATCCTCGCGTCGCAACGGGAGAGGGGAAGCGGGCAGCAGATGCGAGTACCCGGACGCCGAACGTGGCTCAGAGGCGGCGAGCGATCTCGCGGCCCACCCGGTCAATCGGCCCGGCACCCATCACGACGACAAGGTCGCCTGGCGCGACGTGGTTCACGACCGCATTCACAACCGCCTCATCCGAGCGCGCGTGGTCCGCATGCACGCCCGGGTGCGCGGCGCGAAGCGCAACAACGAGCTCTCGGCTGCCGCGGTAAACGCCGTCCGGTTCTCGTCCTGCAGGTGAGTACACGTCGGCAAGCACGACCCTGTCAGCGGACGCCAGTACGGCGACGAAGTCGTCAAAAAGCCGCTCGGTCCTCACGCGCAGGTGTGGCTGAAACACCGCCCAGAGTCGGCCCCGGGGGCGGCTGGCGCGCGCCGCGGTGAGCGTCGCCCGCACTTCAGTTGGATGATGCGCGTAGTCCTCCACTACCCGGACCGGGCCCTCCGCGATCACTTGATACCGGCGGCGCACCCCACGAAACGTCGCAAGGGCCGTGATCGACACCTCCGGTGGTACGCCAGCGCGCGAGGCCGCGGCCGCGGCACCGAGCATGTTCATGGCGTTGTGGGCGCCCGGGACCGCAAGTCGACAGGTTATCGGCACTCCACCGGCCGGTGTCACCGCAAACGTCGATCCCTCGCCGTCGGGGCGATAGTCCCGGAGGGTCCAGTCACCCGGGTGCGCGTCCGATGCCGATGCGTAACGGACCACCTCGACGTCGCGGGCGCTAAGGCCAGCGCGCTGCAGCAGCCGATCCAGCTGCTCGCCCCGGGCCGGGCCAGCACCGCGCGAAGCGACGACGGCGCCCCCCGGCTTCACGCGATCGAGGAAGGCCACGAAGGCGTCCTCCATCTCCGCGTCACTGGCGTAACACTCAAAGTGCTCCGGCTCGACGTTCGTGATCACAGCGATTTCTGGGGCGAGCGCCACAAAGCGGCGGTCGAACTCGTCGGCCTCCACCACCATCGCGTCGCCGGAGCCGATGCTGGCACTTGTGTCCAGGTCGACCAGTTCGCCCCCAACCTGGAACGACGGGTCCAACCCGCCGGCCCGGAGGGCGACGGTCACCATCGCCGTCGTCGTGGTCTTGCCATGCGTGCCCGCCACGGCGATCCCCTTGCGGTCGTTCACAAAGGTGGCGAGCGCCTCGGCATGCTTCATCCACGGCGCCCCGACGGCACGCGCCGCCGCAAGCTCCGGGTTCGATGCCGGGACGGCCGACGACGCGACGACGAGCCGACGTCCGGACGCAAGGCACGGAGCGACGTGCGCGGCGTCGTGGCCGACGGCAATCACGGCACCGAGAGCCCGAAGGTCGTCCAGGACCGGCGACCCACTTGCGTCCGACCCGGTCACGACCGCGCCGCTGGCGAGGTAGAGGCGCGCGAGTGCGCTCATCCCGGCCCCGCCGACCCCAATTAGATGCACGTGCAGTTGCATGGAGGTCTCCGTTCCTTCACCCGTCGCCGCGTGGACCGGGCAAGCGTCACGTCTCCCGTGGTAGTCAGCAGCGCAGGTCTTCCGCTCCGTGGGACGGTATCCCCCCTTCACGTGTCGGGAGGGGGCAGGGGGGTAGGCCCTTCCCGTGCCTCCGGCGTGCCGTACGCGGATGGCAGATGTGCTTCCCCAGCGGTCACCCATCAATCCCGGCGGATCATCTCCAGCACGGTGACAACGTGTGCCGCCGCGTCCGGGCGCGCCAGGCGCCGGGCGCACGCCGCCATCCGGCCCAAGCGCACGCGGTCGCCCAGGAGGTCAAGGACGGTCTTCAGCAGGACCCCCCGGCGCGGCTCCGCAATCTCGCTGTCTGGGACCACGACCGCGGCGTCGGCACGCGCCAGGACCGCGGCGTTCTCCGCTTGGTGGCCGCCCGCGAACGTTCCGGGGACAAGGATCGCCGGTCGCCCAATCGCCGGGAGCTCGGCCATCGCTGATGCCCCGGCCCGGCAGATCACGAGGTCGCTCGCCGCCATCGCGTCGGCCATTCCCTTGTGCAGGTAGCGAAAGAGGTGGTACCGGCGCCGCAGATCCGCTGGAAGCGCGTTCCGGGCCTCGCGCAGGCGCGCCTCGTCCAGGTCGCCGCACAGGTGGATCAGGTCCGCGTGGTGCAGCAGTGGCTCCAGGGCATCCTGAACGGCGAGGTTGAGGCTGCGCGCGCCTGAACTCCCGCCGGTTGCCAGCACGGCTGGACGGTCTCCGGTGATCCCGAATGCGGTGCGACCCCGCTCCCGATCTGCCAGAAGGAACTCCGGGCGCACCGGGTAGCCGGTCACGACGGCGTGGGCCGGGTTCCAGTGCGCCTGCGAGGCGGCAAAGCCAAGCGCCACCCGGGTTGCGAACGGGGCCATCGCCCTCATGGCAAACCCTGGCACGATGTCCGGCAGGAACGCGACCGACGGGATTCCGCGCAGGCGCGCCGCCACGAGAACCGGTGCGCTCACGTAGCCGCCGGTCACGAGGACCACGTCCGGCCGGAACGACCCGATCAGGCGCCACGACTGGCTCACGGCACCGACGAGCCGCGCCGCGCCCCACACCGCGCCGTGCGGGCCGACCCCCCGCATCGGCGCCGCCGCGATCCGGGTGCGGGCGATCCCCGCGTGCGCGAGGACCTCGCTGTCGATGCGTGACGGCCCGTGTGCGAAGTGGATCTCCGGCGCGGGACTCGCGTGGTGCGTGGCGCGCTCCGTCAGCGCATGGACGACACTGAGCGCCGGGTAGACGTGCCCCGCGGTGCCGCCGCCGCCGACAAGGAGCCGCAGACCCCTATCCCCCCGCACTCGGGATTGGATCTGGAAGCCCCTCTCCCGTCGCGAAGGGCCCGGGGTTCCTGGATGGGATTGGGCAGCACCTTGGCGCGCGCTCATGCCGTCGCCACGTCGCGTCGCACACGCCAGTTCGCCCACCACGACCGCGAGCTGGAGCCACGCGGCACCTGCCGTCCGACCGCCAAGATCAGCCCGCACATCGCGCAGCAGGCCACCATCGATGAGCCGCCATAGCTGAAGAACGGCAGCGTGATCCCCGTGAACGGCACGCTGCTCGTCAGCACCGCGATATTGATCAGCGCCTGCCCGACGATCCCCATCGTGGCCCCGGCGGCGATGCAGCGCCCGAGCAGGTCCGGAGCACGTCGCGCAACCTCGAGCCCGCGCCACATGAACAGCAGGAACAGGCTGATCGTGGACACCGTCCCGAACAGGCCGAACTCCTCGCCAAGGACGGCAAAGATGCTGTCGGTATGCGGGAACGGCAGGAAGAAGAACTTCTGGCGCGACGCCCCTGCGCCGACACCGGTCAGGCCGCCCGCGCCGAGCGCCAGCAGTGCCTGCACCACGTGGTAGCCGGCCCCCTGCGCGTTGGCCCACGGATCCAGGAACGTCGTCCACCGGGCCAGTCGGTACGGCGCGATCGCCACCAAGGCGGCGCCGGCCGATGCTCCCGCAAGCCCAAGCAGCAGCAGGTGAAGCCGCCGTGCCCCGGCCACGACGAACGTCACAGCCCCGGTCATCCCCACGACGACCGCCGTGCCCATGTCTGGTTGCAGAAGCAGCAGGCCCAAGATCACGCCATACACGCTCGAAAACGCCAGCAGGCCCTCGCGGAATCGCGCAGCGATGCCACCCTCGCGCGTGAGGTACGCCGCCGTCGCGACGACCAGCACGGGCTTGATCACCTCACCCGGCTGGAACAGCTGGACGCCGAACAGCGCAATCCATCGCTGCGCACCGTTCGCGGATTGCCCGAGCCCGGTGAACACGATCGCGAGGAGCGCCACGCATCCAAGCACGCCGTAGCGCCACAGGGACGCGAGCCGATGGTAGTCGAGCGCCGTCACCACCGTCGCGACCGCGAGGCCAATCCCGAGCATCCGGAGTTGCTTGAGGAGGTAGTAGCCGCTCTCCCTCGTCGCGGCGTACGAGGTCACATTGCTGGCACTGAGCAGCACCAGCAGCCCGGGGACGACCAACAGGCCGGCGGCGGCGATGACGGTGAGGTCGACTGCGCCGGGCGGTCCGGCATGCTGGTCCACCGCGGCTCGTGCCCCCCAAGGAGCCGCCCGCCCGGGACCCAGGAGGTGGCGCGGTTCGCGCCCGGGCCTTCCCCCTCCGGTCGCATCGGTCGCCGTGGATCCCTTCGGTATCCAGTAGCGTGCGCCTCCGTAGGAGGTTGTATTCGCCCGTCGCAACGCGGGCGGGAGTTCTCCCCCCTCCTCCCCTGGGTCAATGGGAGAGGCGTTGGGGAAGGGGGCCTCCCGTTGCATCGCGGGAGGGATGATGGGAGGGCGGCGTTCCCTCGTCACCAAGCCGCGACCCACGGCGACCGCGCCCCCCAACCTCCGTCCCGGCGACGACGCCGTTCGGGAGGGCCATCGGCGCGACAGGCCCGCGTCTGCTGCCTCCACGTCGATGCCCAGCAGGCGCGCCAAGCGTCCACCCATCGGTTCGGGGTCCCGAAGGCGGCGGCTCACGGTGGAGGTGCGAGGCGTACCTGCCCAGCCTCCGCGTGAGGGCTCGCGACTTACCATCGGGAGGCCCAGATCGCGACCAGCGCCCCGACTGCACCCGCGATCCAGAAGCGCTGCACGACCCATGTCTCGGGCCACCCAACCCGCGTGAAGTGATGGTGCAGTGGCGCGTACTTCAGCACCCGGCGCCCGCGCAGCTTCACGCTGAGGACCTGCGCGATATCCGCCGCGGCGTTGGCGACGAACGCGATCCCGGCGGGCACGAGCAGGAACGGCTCGCCGGCGAGCAAGGCGGTGACGGCAAGCATGCCGCCGAGCGGGATTGCCCCCACCTCGCCCATCCATACCTGCGCGGGATGTGCGTTGAACCAGAGGTACGCCAGCAGCGACCCGACGACAATCGCGCAGAAGGCCGCGACTTCACCGTTTCCTCGCTCCGTCGCGATCACCCAGAACGCCACGAACGAGAGTGCCCCGGTTGTCGCCGCCAAGCTGTCCATCCCGTCGGTGATCGCGACGGACCCGGTGGTGGCGACGATCACCAGCGTGGCGAGCGCGATGAACGCCCACGCGGGCAGCTCCGCCTGTCCCACGAACGGCACCCGGACCAACGCCAACCCACTGAGCGAGAGCGCCGCCGCCGCCGCGAGGCCGACGGCACCCTGGACCGCCCACTTGACCCGGGGTGAGAGGCCCGAGGCGCCCCGGTTTCCCACGAGGGTCCGCAGGTCGTCCATCGTCCCGATCACCGCGAATGCGGCGCCGACCCCGAGGGCCACCAGCAGCGACCAGGCGCCTGTCGCCATCACGAACCCCGCGGTCACAAGCCCAATCGGCACGAGGAAGGTGACCCCACCCATTACCGGCGTGCCGGCCTTGCTTGCGTGCTCGGTTGGCTCGCTCGGGTTCAGCCGCTTGCCGACGTGCCGCGCACGGAGGAAGCGCAGCCACCGCGGGCCGATTGCCGCGCCCAACGCGAACGCAAGCACCGCCAGGGCAGCGGGCGCGGTCAGGACCCCACCCCCGTCCCCTGCCCCGTCGCTCCCGCGGCGAGGTGGGGGGTGGAGGCCGTGGAAACCCCCGCCGCATCGACCGCGGTGCGCCGCCCCAGGTCGTGTGTCACCTGCTCCATGCGCATCCCTCGACTGCCCTTCACCAGCACAGTGAAACGGGTTGACGCACCCGACGCGCGCCGCCATGTCTCGAACGCACCGGCGGCGTCGGCGGCGTGCGGCACCCACGCGACGTCGCCTGGCGCCATCCCCCCGGTGATCGCCGCGGCCGCGATCCCTCGCGACGCCTCGCCGACGGCGATGAGCCGGGTGGCCCGGCCCGGGACGTGGGCGCCGACGATGCGGTGCGCCTCGGCGGTGGAGTCGCCTAGCTCCAGCATGTCCCCGAGGATGGCGACGTGCGCGCCGGGGGCTTCGGCGAGCAGGTCGAGTGCGGCGATGCACGACGCGGGACTGGCGTTGTACGTGTCGTCGATCACCACGAGTGCGTCGTCGGGGCGCAGGACGCGGACCCGCGGCGCCACCGGCATTGACTCCAGGCCGGCGACGACGGATTCCCGTGACACGCCAAGGGCCAACCCGGCAGCCGCGGCCGCGAGGGCGGCACCGATGAAGTGGCGGCCGGCCAGCGGCAGCGTGACGGCGTCGCCCCGGCCGTCGTGCCAGAGCTGGAACGACGCACCATCAAGCCCTCGCGAGTGCACGTCGCGGGCCTGGACTTGCGCCCCGGGGCCGTGTCCGTAGGTGACGACGCGTGCCCGGGTGTGGCCCGCCATCGCCAGCACGCGCGGGTCGTCGGCGTTGAGGACCGCCGTCCCGGATGGGGCCAGCCGCTCCACCAGCGTGCCCTCCTCGCGTGCCACGGTCTCGATGTCGTGCAGGAACTCGAGGTGCTCGGCCTCAATGCGGGTCATGACGGCCACGTCGGGTGACGCGATCGCAGAGAACGCCGCCATCTCGCCCGGCGCCGAGATTCCGATCTCGACCGCCGCGACGGCATGCTCCGGGGTGAGGCGGAGGAGGGTGATCGGCAGGCCCAGCTCGTTGTTGAGGTTTCCCTCGGTGCCGAGCGTCCGGAACTGCCGGGAGAGCACGGCCACCGTGAGGTCCTTGGTCGTTGTCTTCCCGACGCTTCCGGCGATGGCCACGACTGGCCCACCCCATCGGCGGCGCCACCAGCCCCCGAGTGCCTGCAAGGTCGCCATCGTCCCGGTTCCCGGGTCAACGACCACGAGGGTGGGGACGGTCTCGCGCGAGAGGTCCCAACACGTCGCCGCGCTGAGATGGAGGACCTGCACGTGCCCGGCAGCCACCGACGGGGACACGTCATCGGGGACGTGGTCGACAAGGGCGGCGGCAGCGCCGTTGGCAAGCGCGTCTGCGACGAAGTCGTGGCCGTCCCGCCGACCGCCGCCAATCGCCACGAACAAGCCGCCGGGGCGCATCGGTGGCAAGCCGTCCGGTCGCGACGACATTGACACCGTGGTGAACGGGCACCGATCCCCGGCCGGCGCCGCCGGGAACTCGGGCCTACCCCCCCTGCCCCCCCTCCCGACACGGGAAGGGGGGTTCACCGCAGCCGCCCATTCACGCACGTGCGCAAGCGAGAAGCGCATTGGATTGGGTCCCTCCCTCGGCGCTGGGTGGGCGCAACCTATCGGCTGAGGGTGCGCGCCAGTGCGGTCGCGGTGGCACGCAACTGGTCGAAGGTCGCGGTCGGTGACGGAACACGGGCCACCGTCGTGGGTCGGAGTTCCCCAGCCTGCAGCCCCGGCACCGTGGCGGCGGGAGCAGGGGTAGGTGGGGCCGTCCCCTGCACGGTGGCGGCGGGAGCGGGAGGGCGTTGCCCCGCTGAATCGGGCGGCTGCGTCGGGGTAGCGAGATACCGTGCCATCGCCTTCGCCTCCGCGGTCGCGACGGCCGGCGCAATCGGTTCGGTGCGGGCAAGGCGCAGGTACCGCGAGACCTCCTGCCCGATCGTTGCAAAGACCGGCTTGGCGACAAGACTTCCCCACGGCTCGATCCGCGGCCGGTCGATCTTGACAAGGATCACGAACTGCGGGTCGCTGGCAGGGACGGCGCCGACGAAGGAGGCGATGGTCTCGTCCTCGGAGTAGACCCCGTTGGTGGGGATCGAGGCCGTCCCCGTCTTCCCGGCGGCCTGGAATCCGGGGACGAGCGTGCCGCGCGTTTCGCCGTTCTCCGCCGAACGATGGAGCATCTGCAGCATCGTGGCGGCGGCTGGGCGACCAATGGCCTGCCGGATGATCTGCGGGCGCGTCTCTGACACCACCCGACCGGTGCTGGGGTCGATGACTGCCCTGACGACGTGCGGTCGCATCATGATGCCGCCATTTGCGATCGCGGACATCGCGGTGGCCATCTGGATCGGCGTGACCGCGATGCCTTGACCGTAGGCGTTCGTCACGCCATCGACCAGCGACCATTCGGCGGAGCCGACACGCTTGACGAGGCCAACCTCCTCGCCCTGCAGGTCAATGCCCGTTCGCGACCCGAAGCCGAAGGCAGTGACGTACCGCCCGAACCGCTCCGGCCCGAGTCGCTGGGCGACCGACGCCGCGGCAATGTTGCTGCTCCGCTCGAGCGCCTGGGTCATCGTGATGCGGCCGTTCGCCTTGCGGTCCCAGTTCCGGATCGTGAATCCCCCGAGGGTGAGGATGCCGGTGTCGTCGATAACCGTCTCCGGGGTGACGACCCGCTCCTCGATGCCGGCGGCCATGGTCACGATCTTGAAGGTCGATCCTGGTTCGTAGATCGCGGAGATTGCCGGGTTCTGGAAGAGTGAAGGTGTGGCGGCGGCCTCCTCGTACCGGTTGGGGTCGTACGACGGGCGGCTTGCCATGGCGAGGATCCCACCGGTCCGGGGGTTCATGACGATGACGGTCCCGCCGTCGGCACGCTGGTCGATGACCGCCCGCTCGAGCTCGCGCTCGGCGATGTACTGGATGGTCCGGTCGATCGTCAGGTAGGTGTCGAGGCCGTCAACCGGTGGGCGCAGGTCGCGGGAGCCGATGCCGATCTCGTGGCCCTCGGTGTCCTTTTCGGAGCGCAGGCGTCCTGGCTTCCCTGCCAACTGCTCCTCCCACCGGCCCTCGACGCCGTACTGACCGTGGCCGTCAAAGTCCACGAAGCCGATGAGCTGTCCAGCGAGTGCGCGCTCGGGGTACGTGCGCTTGGTTGCCCTTTCCACCACGATGCCCCCGATCCGCAGGGCCGCGACTTGGTCGGCGACGGACTGGTCGACGCGTGCCCCCCCGTTGAGCCGCACGTATGAAGCTGAAGGGCTGGCAAGGGTTTGGAGGATGGATTCGGGGCTGGTGCCGAGCACCGGGGCAAGGCGGGCGGCGGCGTCCTCCGGTCGGCGCACCTGGGAAGGGAACGCGCAGATGAACGCGGCGCCGAGGTTTCCGGCCAGGAGCTCCCCGGTCGTGTCCCGGATGGCACCGCGCGTCGCCGGGAGTGCCTCGTCGAGGAGCTTCTGCGCTTCCAAGCGCTGGGTCAGGCGGGCTGATTCGACGATCTGCCACCACCCGAGGCGACCGACGAGGGCGAGCGCGACGAGAACAGTCGCAACTTGGATCGCGACGATCCGGCGGGTACCTGACGCGCGCACGTCGGGCGGTGCCGGGAGGCGAATACTTCCTCCTACGGAGGCGCGAGTTACTGGATACCTAAGGACCCCCTCTCCAACCCCTCCCCCGAAGCGGCGGGAGAGGGACCCCCGACGAAGGCCCCCTCCCCAACGAAAGCGTCCACCCTCCTTCGTCGGGTGGTCGATCTGCCCCGTGAACGGCCCCCGTTGCGACGGGAGAGGGGCGAGCGACGAAGGCCCCATCCCCCGCGGCGGCTTAGGCTGGGGAACATCGTTGGCCGCGTGCGTTTCCGTCATTGCCCGCTCCAGAGAAGCCCCCTCCCCAACGAAGGCCCCCTCCCCAACCCCTCCCCCGTTGCGACGGGCGAGGGGCTATCCGACCGAGGAGGATTG
>CAILQO010000010.1 GCA_903836285.1 uncultured Chloroflexota bacterium | reverse complement strand
GGTTGAGGACGGGGCGTCGATCGCCTCCGGCGCAGTCGTGGCGGTCGTTGAGACGCTGGGCATGGCTGGTGAGGTGGTCTCGCCGGTGGCAGGCACGCTCGAGTTCATCATCGAGGATGGCCACCCAGTCGGCTTCGGCGACGTCATCGCGGTCGTCCACCCGGCATAGGTCGCGCCGCGTGCGCGTCGCGATGCGTGGCGGTGCGCTCGGCGACGTCCTGCTAGGTGTGCCTGCGTGGCGTGCGCTTCTGGACGCGTCGTCCGGCACGCCGTTGGTCATCAGCGTTCCGGGCCCTGTGGCTGATCTGGTGCGCGCGGCCCTCGGCAACGACGCTGATCGGCCGGTAAGCGTGATTGGGTCCGACGATCCTGCTATCGCCTGGGTCCACGGCGACGGGCCACGGCAGACCTCGCCGGTGATTCCGGATTGGACGGCGGTCGACGCGGCCGTCGTATGGACGCGGGGGCACGGTGATGTCGGGCTGCGCTTGCAGCGTGCCGGCGTCGAAAGCGTTGTCGCCGCTGACCCGTTCCCTCCGGCCGGGTCTGGGCTTCACGTTGCCGACTGGCTGTCGGCGACGCTCGGGCAGATTGGCCTCGCCGTGCCTAGCGGATGGGACGCGGCCCCGTGGCTACGCGTGCCAGAGATCCCGCCGGTGCCGGTCGGCCGTGTCGACGCTGGCGGACGTCGGGTGGCGGTCGTCCATCCGGGAAGTGGAAGTCGGCACAAGTGGTGGCCGGCGGATCGGTGGCGGGCCACCATCGACGCACTCGTTACGGCAGGGTGGGCGGTACGCGTTCTGGAGGGGGAAGCGGACGGCGCTGCGGTCGCAGCGATCTTTGCAGGTGCTTCGGTACCAGACGCTTGGTCCGGTGCCGTGACCGTCGTGCGGGGTGAGGGTCTTGGTGCCGTCGCGGCGCGGCTTGCCGGGGCGTCGGCCGTCATCGCGAACGATTCCGGCATCGCGCACCTCGCGGCCGGCCTTGGTGCGCCGGTGGTGGCGGTCTTCGGGCCGACCGACCCGGCGACGTGGCGACCGCGCGGGCCGCGCGTCGTGGTGGTTGGTGGGACGCCTGGGGCGACGTGGCCCCATGCGAGTTCGGTCCCCCCGGAGGGCACGATCAGTTGGCCGGAGGTTGATGAGGTACTTGGGGCGGTGTCGAGGGTGTCGTCACTCCCGCCGATTGAGGTGAGATACGGGCACGGGTAAGCCCCGACCGTTGTCGTCTCGCCTGCCGAGAAAGCCCCCTCCCCAACCCGACCCAGAGAGGTCCCTACCTAAACTCCGATGGGACTAACCCCCCTAGCCCCCCTTCACCCCCCGGAGGGGCTCCCCTCGCCCCCGGGAGCAGCGCGGCCGGAGCGGGCGGGACGCCCGCGGTCCCAGGCGGATCCAACCCCTCCCGGAGAGGCCCCCTCCCCATATCCTCCCTCGCCGAGTTCTCGGATTACCAAGCGGGAGAGGTGCGGGTCTGGCTAGATGCCAAGCATCTGGCGCACCACCGCGAAGTGGCGGGCCGCTGCACGTGGATCGCCACGAACGGCCTGCCACGCGGCTTCGACGGTGAACAGCTTGGCGTGCGAGATTCGTACCGCCGTCTCCCCGAGGCGGCCGTGGTAGCGGCGCGCATACACCAACTTGCTGCCGTAGTACCGTCGATCGCGGGCGCGCAGGTCCTGCGAGGCGCTGCGTGACCCATGGTGCATCACCGTGGCTTCGGCGAGGTAGCGACGCCCCCACCCGGCACGTTCGAGGCGACGTGCAAGATCGGTCTCCTCGAAGTACATGAAGAACGCCGGGTCGAAGCCGCCAACCGCGTCGAAGGCGTCGGCGCGCACGAGGATGCACGACCCGGACAACCAGTCGACGCCGCCCGAACGGTCTGGCAGGTCGGCGGCGCGGTAGCGGGCCATGCGGTCGCCGACAAACGGCCACGCGCGCCCCGGTGCGCCATTGCCTCGCCAATCGAGGGGAGTCGACTCGATCATGAGATCGGCGACCGTCGGGAAGCGACGCCGCGACGGCTGCGACGAACCGTCTTGCCCGATCACGGCGGGGCCAACGAGGCCGATGCGCGGTGCGGTATCGATGCTCTGCACAAGCGCCTGAATGGCGCCTGGAGCGAGGCGCGCGTCGGGGTTTAGAAAGAGGACGTACGGGGCACCGGCGGCACGGGCGATGGCAAAACCTTGGTTGCACGCCGCGCCGAAGCCTATGTTTGTGGTGTTCGCGATGGTGGTCGTGCCCGGCGACGCGTGCGCGACCGCGAGGGAGTCGTCGTGCGACGCGTTGTCGACGACGATGATGTGCACGCGGAACGGTGCGTGCGCCGCCGCGTCGCGGATCGAGTCGAGGCACTCGCGAAGGAGCGGGGCGACGTTGTAGGAGACGACCACGACGGCGAGGTCACAGGCCACAAAATCCCCCACGAATCCTGCGCCCCCTCCCCCGGAAATAGAGCCCTCCCCGACCACTCCCGGAGAGGCCCCCTCCCCAACCCCTCCCCCGTTGCGACGGGAGAGGGGCGAGGCCGGAGGGTTGATCGGTTCCG
>CAILQO010000009.1 GCA_903836285.1 uncultured Chloroflexota bacterium | reverse complement strand
GCTATCGTTCGCCACCTTGATGTACATCGGCAGCGCCCCGAACAGGGTCACGAGGATGAGGATGGCGGTAGCCACCGGTGCAAGCGCACCCGCGGCAAGGAAGGCAATCCCAGGCTGGTAGCCAAGCGTCGAGAAGTAGTCCACGCCGGTAAGGCACATGACCTTCCACCAGGGATGTGTCTCGTGCGACGCTGCCTCTTGCGCATGGTGGCCGGGGCCGTGGCCCAACGAGGCATCGGCGTCACGCGACGGGTCGCGCATCAGCCATGCGCCGAACGCATGCAGCAGGCCGGTGGGCCTCTCCGGCTTCCAGCCACTGTGTCGTGGCGCAGGGAAGATGCGGTACCCCTCACCATCGGCGCTTGCGGGCGCCGGACTGTCGTCCAGGTCCGGGTCAGACCCCGGGGCGGCGGTTGCTGCGCCCCCAGGGGTCGTCGAGATAGCCACGGCGCTCGCCTCCATCGGTGCGCGTCGAGGCCCCACGGTGTGAGGCTCGGCGACGTCGAAAGCGTCGCCAAGCCTCATCGTGCCATGCACGCGTGGTATCGGGCTATGCACCATGTGACCCCGTAACGGGGTTGCGGCGGGTATTCACTTGGCGTGCGGGCCATGCAGAAGGGGACCCCTTCCGGGATCCCCTCCAGTGCTTCTTTCGGTGGACGACGGCGTTTCCGTCGTGCGTGGTTAGCCGACGAGGTGACGGATGACCGTCTGCAAGATGCCGCCGTTCGCCAAGTAGCGCACGTCGACCGGCGTGTCACACCGCGCCGTCGTCACGATCTCCGTCGTTGTGCCGTCCGCCCGGTGGATCGTCACGTGGACGTCCTGATGCGGGTGCAGGTCGGCGGGGATGTGCACGTCGTACGTCTCGCCCCCGGTGAGGCCGAGGGTGCCCGCACCCTGCCCACCCTGGAACTGCAGCGGCAACACGCCCATGCCGACGAGGTTCGACCGGTGGATCCGCTCGTAACTCTCGGCGATGACCGCCTTGACGCCCAACAGCAGGACACCCTTGGCGGCCCAGTCGCGCGACGACCCCTTGCCGTAGTCCTTGCCGGCGATCACGATGAGGGGGGTGCCCTCCGCCTGGTACTTCGCCGAGGCGTCGTAGATGGCCATCTCCTCGCCGCCGGGGAAGTGGCGGGTGAAGCTGCCTTCCTTCGGCGCGACGATGACGTTCTTGAGGCGCACGTTCGCGAAGGTGCCGCGCACCATCACGAGGTCGTTCCCTCGGCGTGACCCGTACGAGTTGAAATCTTTCTTGACGATCCCGCGTTCCTTGAGGAAGCGCCCCGCCGGGCTGTTCTCGGCGATGTCGCCGGCCGGCGAGATGTGGTCGGTCGTCACCGAGTCGCCGACGATGACCAAGGGGCGTGCCCCGTGGATGGCGCCGGGAATCTTCGGTTCAGCGTGCAGGTCGAGCGTCTCGAAGAACGGCGGCTGGTGGATGTAGGTGCTTTCCGGATTCCACGCGAACAGGTCGCCCGGCGTCACTGGCACCTCCTGCCACTCCGCGGTGCCCTCGAAGACGTCGCCGTAGCCGCTGGCGAACATCTCCGGCGTGATCGACGACGTGATGGCGTCGCTCACCTCGGCCTGCGTTGGCCAGATGTCGCGCAGGTAGACGCCCTGCCCATGATCGTCGTGACCGATCGGCTCATGCTCGAAGTCGATGTCGGCGCGCCCGGCGAGGGCGTACGCCACCACCAACGGCGGTGACGCCAGATAGTGCGCGCGCGTGAGGGGGTGGATGCGCCCCTCGAAGTTGCGGTTACCGCTGAGGACCGCTGCCGCCACCAGGTTGTGCTCTTGGATCGCCGTCGCCACCTCGGCCGCGATTGGGCCAGAGTTCCCGATGCAGGTGGTGCAGCCGTACCCCACCACTTGGAAGCCGAGGGTGTCGAGGGCGTCCTGCACACCCGCTTGGGCGAGGTACTGCGTGACGACCTTCGACCCGGGCGCAAGGCTGGTCTTGACGTACGGCTTGCTGCGCAGGCCGCGTGCGACCGCCTTCTGCGCCAGAAGCCCCGCGCCGATCATCACCGACGGGTTGCTGGTGTTCGTGCAACTGGTGATGGCGGCGATGACGACGGCGCCGTGGCCAACCGTCTCGGTGGTGCCGTTGGCAATCGTCGCCGTGGCGCCAAGCTGGTCGGCCTTGAGGCCGAAGCCCGACGGGCCGACGGGTGCCGACAGGGCGTCGGTGAACGCCTGCTTCATCGAGGCGACCGGCACGCGGTCCTCGGGGCGCTTCGGCCCGGCGAGAGACGGCTCAATCGTCGAGAGGTCCAGGTGCAACAGGTCGGTGAAGTGCGGGTCAGCGTCGCCAGGGTTGCGGAAGAGGCCTTGCTCCTTCGCGTAGCGTTCGACCAAGTCCACCGCGTCGCCGCGCCCGGTGCGATTGAGGTAGCGCAGCGTCTCGGCGTCGATGGGGAAGAAGCCGCAGGTGGCACCGTACTCGGGCGCCATGTTGGCGATGGTGGCACGGTCGGCCAGCGACATCGAATCGAGGCCGGGGCCGCAGAACTCCACGAACTTGTCGACGACGCCCCGGGCGCGCAGGATCTGCGTGATCGTGAGCGTCAGGTCGGTGGCGGTGACGCCCTCGCGCAGGTGGCCGGTCAGGCGCATGCCGATGACCTCGGGCATGACCATGTAGAGCGGCTGCCCAAGCATCGCGGCCTCGGCCTCAATGCCGCCGACGCCCCACCCCAGGACGCCGAGGCCGTTGATCATCGTGGTGTGCGAGTCGGTGCCGACGAGGCTGTCCGGGAAGGCCAACACGTCGCCGCCCGCGTGCTTCGTCATGACGACCTGGGCGAGGTACTCAAGGTTGACTTGGTGCACGATGCCCGTCTGCGGCGGCACGACGCGGAAGTTGTCGAACGCCTGCTGGCCCCACCGCAGGAACTCGTAGCGTTCGCGGTTGCGTTCGAACTCGAGTTCGGCGTTACGCAGGAAGGCGAGGGGGCTGCCCGCGAAGTCGACGTGCACCGAGTGGTCGATCACGAGGTCGACGGGGACGAGCGGGTTGATCTTGCGGGGGTCGCCGCCGAGGCGCTTGACGGCGTCGCGCATCGCGGCGAGGTCGACGACGCACGGCACGCCGGTGAGGTCTTGCAGGACGACCCGGGCGGGGATAAACGGCACCTCGCGCGGTTCGGCACCCGCCCGATGCGACCACCCCGCGACGCGTGCGACGTCGTCGCCGGTGATCGTGAAGCCATCGACCTGACGCAAGGCGGCCTCGATGAGGATCTTGATGGTGTGCGGCAGGTGGGCGATGTCGCCGATGGCCCCGGCCTTGGATAGGGCGTCGAGGCGGTAGATCGTCACCGGCCCATGGGCAGCCTGGAGGGTTGCCCGGGCGCCAAAGGGGTCGTTCTGGTGGGTCGTCGTCATGGCGGCGAGGGTACCACCAGAGTGCATCCACCTTTATATGGCAGACGTCTGGCACGGCCTGCACCGCCCCGTGAACCCTTGCGCCCGGCTACCATTCGATGCGTCCCGGCGGGGCCGGGCATG
>CAILQO010000008.1 GCA_903836285.1 uncultured Chloroflexota bacterium | reverse complement strand
GGCAATCTCTCTCCCCTCTCCCGTCGCAACGGGGGCGCCGTGGGGGAAGGGGGCTCCGGGGGGAGAGACGGGGGTGTACGGATGACGAGGACCTCGCCGAGCGATCAAGACCCTTTATGTCGGCTGACAATGATCGTGCGCGCCCGATACCGGGGTGGGTGAAATCCTCGATAGCCATCGAATGTGGAACGGCCCGGTACGTGGTCGCGCACGCTGCGTCGACTGAAGTTTGACACTCGGGACGCGCGAACCACATACTCGCCACGCGGGCACCGCCACGGCGTCCGATAACTGAAGATAGATCGGCAGCGATCGGGACGAGTACGTCGCAGGTCGGGTCCCCCAAGAGAGCCGGAACAGGTGAAAGCCCGGTGGGATCCGCGCGGCCGAATGGCCCCGTGAGCCGAGCGGCGAACGGCGCGACGCGTCCAGTAGCCAATCCGGGACTGTCCCCGTTACCTCGGCAGCCCGGGACGCCCACTTGCAAGCTGGTGAGGGTTCCGGAACGAGCGAGGGACTGCACGCCGAAGAAGGCATGCATGTACCTAAGAGGGGTGGCACCGCGGGTCGTCGGCAACGACGCTCGTCCCCGATGGGCGAGCCTGTTCCCGATGAGATATTCCTGCAGTGAGGACGCCACCATCGATGGCCGCAACCCACCCGTCCGTGAACGTGCCTTCGGCCACCCATGGTGTCACGCCGACCATCGAGGCGGCACGCTTGCTCGCTACGCAGGGCAACCTGATACCGGTTTTCCGTGACTACCTTGCCGACATGGAAACCCCCGTGTCGGTGTATGGGAAAGTGGCGCGCGGGGCCTACAGCTTCCTCCTCGAGAGCGTCGAGGGTGGCGAGCGCCTCGCGCGCTATTCGTTCATCGGCACCGAGCCACGTCTCGTGGCGTCGCTGCGCGACGGCAACGCAATTGTTCGCCACGCGAGTGGTGCCGTCGAGGCGACCACGTTTAGTGATCCTCTCGCGTACGTGCGTAACCTGCTTGCCCCGTTCCGCCCGGTCGCGCTGCCCGACATGCCCCGCTTCGTCGGTGGGGTGGTCGGCTACCTAGCATACGAATGTGCCCGGTACTTCGAACGCCTGCCAGTGCCCGAACGCGACGACCTGCACCTTCCCGATGCCGTCGTGATGCTGGCGGATACGCTCATCGTGTTCGATCACGTCCGCCACCGTATGCGGGTCCTCGCCCACGCGGACATCCTTGGACATGGGGGCGACGTCGACGCCGCCTGGCACGATGCGGTACGTCGCGTGAATGCGCTCGCGGCCCGCCTCGAGTCCCCGGCGTCACCGACGCCGCGCCGTGCGCCGCTCGCCGTCGCCGGCGGTCGTGGCCCTGCAATCTCCGCGGTCCCGGACGGGGTGACCAGCACCCTCACGCGCGATGCGTACGAGGGGGCCGTGGAACGCGCGCGGGAATACGTCTCCGCGGGCGACTTGATCCAAGTGGTGCCGAGTCAGCGACTGAGCCGACCGGTCAACGCCCCAGCGCTCACCGTCTATCGCGCCCTCCGCGCAGTCAACCCCTCACCGTACATGTACTTCCTTGACCTCGGCGACATGCAGATTGCTGGCGCATCGCCGGAGATGCTCGTTCAGGTCGACGACGGAGTGGTCCGCACCCGACCGATCGCCGGGACCCGACCACGAGGCGCCGACCAAGCCTCGGATGACGCGCACGCCGCGGACCTCCTGGCCGACGAGAAGGAACGGGCCGAACACATCATGCTCGTGGACCTCGGCCGCAACGACATTGGCCGCATCTCAAAGGTCGGCACCGTGCGGGTAACTGACCTGATGGTGATCGAGCGCTACTCGCACGTGATGCACATCGTGAGTCAGGTCGAGGGGCATTTGCGCGACGACTGCGATGCGTACGACGCGCTCCGCGCCTGCTTCCCGGCGGGAACAGTGTCGGGGGCTCCCAAGATACGGGCAATGGAGGTCATCGCGGAGCTGGAGCCGTGCCGGCGCGGGACGTATGCCGGATGCGTTGGCTACTTCTCGTTCGATGGCAACCTCGACACCGCGATTACGATCCGCACGATGGTGCTGAAGGACGGGATGGCGCACGTCCAATCTGGGGGCGGGATTGTCTACGACTCGTCGCCGGCGGCCGAGTACCAGGAGACGCTCAACAAGGCCGCCGCCCTCCTGCGAGCGCTCGACCTTGCCGACCAGCTTGTCGACGCACCAACGGAGGCCGCCCCATGATCCTGATGATCGACAACTACGACTCATTCACCTGGAACCTCGTCCAATACCTCGGCGAACTCGGCGCAATCGTCGACGTGCGACGCAACGACGCGGTCACGATCGAGACAATCCGCGCGCTCCGTCCCGAGGCAATCGTCGTCTCGCCCGGGCCTTGCACCCCCCGCGAGGCGGGAATCTCGGTCGAACTGATGCGCGTGCTCGCGCCGTCGATCCCGACGCTTGGCGTCTGCCTCGGGCACCAATGCCTCGGTGAGGCGTTCGGGGCGGCGGTCGTTAGAGCGCCCGAGATCGTGCACGGGAAGGTTTCCACGATTCATCATCGCAACGAGGGAGTCTTCGCCGGCCTGCCGCTGCCGTTCGACGCGATCCGGTACCACAGCCTTGTCGTTCGGCGGGACGACTTGCCGAATGACCTCCACGTCACCGCCTGGACAGCTACCGGGCTGGTCATGGGATTGCGCCACCGCGTCCACCCGGTGGAAGGGGTGCAGTTTCATCCCGAGTCGATCAAGAGTGAGTCCGGCAAGGAACTCCTGCGCAACTTCCTCAACATGGCAGGACGCTGGAACGCAAGAGGTGGAGCATGATCGTTGAGGCGATCCAAGCGCTTGTCGACGGGCATTCGCTCTCCGTCGATCAGGCAGCGACGGTGATGGCGGACATCATGGAGGAGCGCGCGACCGCTGCGCAGTTCGGCGCCTTCGTGACCGCGCTCCGCATGAAGGGCGAGACCGCTGACGAGGTCGCTGGCATGGCCCGGACGATGCGCGAGAAGGTTCGGAGGGTGCCGACCGACTTGCCGGTCGTGGACACGTGCGGCACTGGGGGCGACGGAAGCGGCAGCTTCAACGTCTCCACCGCCGCAGCGTTCATCACCGCCGGGGCCGGTGTACCGGTTGCCAAGCACGGGAACCGGGGGATGACAAGCAAGAGCGGCTCCGCCGACGTCCTCGAGGCGCTCGGGGTGACGATCGTCCTTGAGCCCAACGCGGTTGCGCGGTGCATCGACGAGGCCGGCGTCGGCTTCATGTTCGCACCATCGTTCCACCCGGCCATGCGGTTCGCGGCTCCACTGCGCCGGGAGGTCGGCATACGCACGATCTTCAACATCCTGGGGCCTCTTACCAACCCGGCGGGGGCGCGCCGACAGGTCGTCGGCGTTCCGTCCAATCGATTCCTGCCGATCGTCGCCGGTGCCTTCGCTCGCCTCGGTTCCGTGCGTTCGCTCGTCGTCCACGGCGATGGCGGCCTCGACGAGATCAGCCTTTCCGGCCCGACCGCCGTCCACGACGTTGCCGAGGGTGCCTACTCCACTTATGCCGTTCATCCAGAGGACGGTGGGGTGGACCGCCACCCTGCGGGCGCCATCACCGGTGGCACCGCAAGCGAGAACGCGGCGATGATGCGTGAGCTCCTCGCCGGCACGGGAACTGGCCCGGAAGCAGACGCGCGGCGCGACATCTCTTGCTTGAATGCAGCCGCCGCTCTCGTCGCCGCCGGTGCAGCCGCCGATTTCGCGGACGGCGGCCGCCAGGCACGCGAGTCGATCCGTTCGGGTGCCGCCCTTGCGTGTCTAGATGCGCTCGTGCGCGTGAGCCGGGCGGTGGCATAAACACTGGGAGGGGGTTACTTACTCCTCCTTATGTCGCAAAGGGGGAGGGGCAGGGTTCTCCTTGCCGTTCTCCCCTCGCAGGGGGCATCCCGCATGACCATTCTTGACGAGATCCTCACCCGAAAGCGCCGCGAGGTGGTTGACGCGATGCGCGCTCGGCCGATCGACGCGGTCAAGGCGCGCGCCCTTGTGCAGGCGCCCGCGCGATCGTTCGCGTCCCGACTGCGTACGGGCCCCGGTCGCCCCGCGCGGCTGATCGCGGAGATCAAGCGCAGGTCGCCGTCTGCCGGCGCGATGGCCGCGATCACGGAACCAGTTTCGCTCGCGAGGGCGTACGCCACGAACGGCGCCGCCGCGATCTCCGTCCTCACCGACTTCCATCATTTCGGCGGAAGCCTCGACGACCTGCGCGCGGTGCATGAGGCCGTCGACACCCCCGTGCTCCGCAAGGACTTTCTCTTCACCGAGTACCAGTTGTGGGAAGCACGGGCGTCCGGTGCCGATGCTGCCCTGTTGATCGTCAGCGCCCTCGCGTCGCCGCTTGGCAACCCAGACGACCTCGACGAAGCACCTAACGGCGCCGAACCGGATCTAGCGGTGGCGCACGATCGCCTTGGGCGCCTCATGCGGGTCGCACGAAAGGCCGGTCTCGAGGTGCTCGTGGAGGTACATGACGCCGCTGAGGCAGCCGTCGCCGCGGATCTCCGGGCCCCGGTCATCGGCATCAACAATCGGAACCTCGCAACCTTTGCGACATCGCTGGCTACCACCGAGGAGGTGATCAAGTCGCTGGCACTTCAGCCCGGTCACAATCCGGTGATCGTGAGCGAGAGCGGATTGCACGACGGGGCCGACGTGTCCCGCGTGCGGCAAGCCGGAGCACACGCTGTGCTCGTCGGTGAGGCGCTCGTCCGCGCTGTCGACCCGGCGGCCAAGGCGCGCGAGATGGCCGGGGCGATTGCAGGGTGAACGCGGACCGACCGGTGGTGAAGATCTGCGGCGTCCGCACGCCAGAGTCGGCGCTCGCCGTCGCGGATGCTGGAGCCGACCTGATCGGCGTGAACTTCGCCAACGTCAGCAAGCGCCGGGTCGACCTGACGACCGCCCGTCGCATTGTGGAATCCCTGCGGGAGCGAGGAGATGTGCCGCCGCCGTCTCTAGCGGAGCGACTCCGCAGGGGATCGTATTCCCTTGCTGCCCGCGCGGAGCCCCCTCCCCCCGCGGTCGTCGGCATCGTTGTTGAGCAGTCCCCTCACGAAATCGCGGTGATCGCACGTGAGGTGGCACTCCACGGTGTCCAACTGAGCGGCGACTGCACGCCCGCTGCTTGCATCGCCATTCACGACGCAACGGGCCTTGAGGTCATCGCGGTCATGCGGCTCGGCGGTGCAAGCGACGTCTCGCGAGCGATCGCCCTCGCGTCCACCACCGGGGTGGTCGCGGTGTTGGTCGATGCACCGGGCACCGTCGGCGGCGCGGGCCATGCATGGGACCATTCGCAGGCGCGCGCCGTCGTTGATGGCGTCGCGGCGCTTGGGGTGGGTGTCATCGTCGCCGGTGGACTGAACGAAGGCAACGTTGGCGACGCCCTCGCTCGCTCTGGCGCGTGGGGGGTTGACGTCGCCAGCGGCGTCGAGACCGCGGGCATGACCGACCCGGACCGCGTCCGCGCATTCGTCCGCGCGGCTCGCGTGGCCCCGCTTTCCCACTGCGCGCCTGTGACGACTGCGACCGACGCCCCGAGAGGAACCTGATCCCGATGTCGACCGGCACCCGTCCCAAGACCTTCTCCGGAGTCAAGCCAAGCGGTGGCTTGCATCTTGGCAACTACCTAGGTGCGATCAAGCGCTGGGTTGACGATCAGGACCGGTACGACAATGTCTTCTGCATTGTCGACCTGCACGCGGTTACGGTGCCACAGGACCCGATTGCCCTTCGGCAGCAGACCCGCGAGGTGGCCGCCTTCTACCTCGCCGCCGGCCTCGACCCGGCTCGAACCGTCGTGTTTGTGCAAAGCCATGTTTCCGCACATGCCGAACTTGGCTGGATCCTCAACTGCGTCACCCCGATGGGCTGGCTCGAGCGCATGACCCAGTTCAAGGACAAGGCCGCCAAGGAAGGCGACAATCGCGAGCGGATCAGCACTGGGCTGTTCGACTACCCCGTATTGATGGCTGCAGACATCCTCCTCTACGACGCCAACTTCGTGCCGGTCGGCGACGACCAGAAGCAGCACGTCGAACTGACCAGGGACATCGCGGAGCGTGTGAACCGTCTCTACGGCAACGGAACCGACCTCCTCGTCATTCCGGAGCCGCTCATCGCCGAGGCCGGTGCCCGGATCATGGGTCTCGTCGACCCGACGAGGAAGATGAGCAAGTCGGAAGACCTTCCCGGGCAGGCGATCGGCATCTTCGACGACCCGGCAGACATCCGCAAGGCCATCATGCGTGCCACGACGGACAGTGATCGCTCAATCGTCTTTGACAAGACGCGACCGGGTGTCAACAACCTCCTCACGATCTTCCAGGTGCTGACCGGCCACGATCGGGCGGTGATCGAAGCTCTGTTCGCCGGCAAGGGGTATGGCGATCTGAAAAAGGAGGTCGCAACGGCGGTC
>CAILQO010000007.1 GCA_903836285.1 uncultured Chloroflexota bacterium | reverse complement strand
TCGCGGGTCTTCCCGGAGAACGCGGCGAGTCGCGCGTTGTGCCGGGCCACTGGGTTTCGGGAGGTGGGGATTTATCACCGCCACGCGCGCCTCGATGGGGTCTGGCGTGACTGCGTGATCGTGGAGCGCCTGATCGGCGAGGGGTTGGCCGACGACTGACCGGCCCTGCGACGGCGCTGGGTCGGTTTCACCAAACCTCGTGCGCCACACGCAGGAAGTTGCCGCCGAGGATGGCTTCGAGGTCGTGGCGGCCGTAGCCGCGACGGACGAGGCATGTGACGACGTCGACCAGTTGTTCCGGGGCCACCATCGAAATCGCGGCGTCGTACCCAAGGTGCGCCGGAAAGGTCGCCCGCATCTTCTCGAGGTAGGCCTCCAGTTCGGCGGTGTCGAACACGTAGTCAAGCCCGAGGCCGACGTGTCGTGGGCCGACGAGTTGGACCATGTGGTCGACGTGCCTCGCCACCAACTCGGCTTGGTTTTCACTCGCGGGCCCGAGGAAGAGGCCGATGCCGTTGACGCCGACGACGCCCCCGGTCTGGGCGCACGCCTTGATCAGGTCGTCCGGGATGTTGCGGGGGTGCGGCACAAGGGCGTGGGCGTTGCTGTGTGAAAAGATCATCGGCTTGGTCGCCATGCCGAGGAGGTCGGCGGCGGTTCGGTAGCCGGTGTGGCTTCCGCAGACGACCATCCCGACGCGTTCCATCTCCCGCACGACGTCGCGCCCGAACGCGGTCAGGCCGGTGTCGTCGTCCTGGCATCCGCCGCCGGCCCGGTTGTTTTGGTTGTAGGCGATCAGCATCCAACGGACGCCGAGGTCGTGGTAGGCGGCGATCAATGGGAGTTGGTCACCGATGGCGTTGGCGCCTTCGATATCGAAGCAGACGCCGAGGCGCCCCGTTTGGTGCGCGGCCTCGACGTCGGCCGCGGTGGTGACGAGCATGTAGTCGGGCTGCATCGAGACCCACCGGCGTATCGAGGCGAGGGTCTGGACGTGGTCGGTCACGTCCATCTCACCGAATCCGACGTTGAGCGAGACGACGTTGACGCCGGCGTCGCGGTACCGGTGGAGTTGGGGCAGGAATCCTGTCCCGAAGGGTGCCCCGACCGGCATGCACCCGTGGTTGTCCCAGACGAGGGTGTCGTGGACAATCGCGGCGGCGGTGGCCCGGTAGTCGTTGGTTTTCGGGGAGGATGGTTCGTCGATCATCGATCCCGAGGATAGGTGAGCGACGTCCCCCATTCCCTGCTCCTCACCCGCGCATCCCTCACGGCGGTGGGGAGCGTTCACCCCGTGGCGTCGACTCGCTCGATCACGCCGTCACGCGACGACGCAGCGGATGCGCATCCCGGCGGCGAGGCATTCCGCCACATACGTGCCGAGGTCCGGGGCGGCGACGGCGCGACGCCCGACGATCGTGATCGCGTCGTAGCCCGCGCGCCGGAGGTCCGTCGCCGGTGGCAGGTGGTCGGCGTCGATCTCGTACGGGGCATCGGTCTCCGTTCGCCGTTGCACCCCCGAAAATCGGGCGCCGCGATCGCTGTCAAGGACGAACCACGCGGTGCGCGGCGCGGGCGTTGGCTCGACCTCGCGCCACCAGTCGCGGTCGAAGTGGGGCGGTGCCGGGGCGCCAACGACGAGGTCATCGACCGGGATGGACGATGCCGGGAGGTTGAGGCGCGGCACGATGAGGACGATCCACGGGCGCACGGCGGCGACCGACGCGCCCCGGACGACGGCAAGGGCGGTTGGCAGCGGCAGATCGATGATTGCCACAGATC
>CAILQO010000006.1 GCA_903836285.1 uncultured Chloroflexota bacterium | reverse complement strand
GCAGGCGTACAACATCTACTCGTCGTTTTTTAATTACTCGATCAGTAAAGACAAGATCGTCGAGTTCGATGGCTACGAGTTGGGCGAGGCGGGGTTGGTGCTTGCGCCGGGTCGAACGGGGGTTCTGACCTTTGCGTTAGCACGCCCAGGTGCGTCGCTGGTGTTGCTGAAGGCGAACTTCTACAACCGACGCTTTCTCCAGAAGGGGGAGGTCCCCGGGTCGTTCCCCGAGACGATTTTCGAGAACGCCATCGAGGTGTCTGGCGACGGTGGGCGCACCTGGGGAATCGCGGTGCGCGACACTTCGGTGGGCGACGTGGTGGGGAGTGCGCCACTCGACCTGACGCCGCTGGTCGGTCGGGCAGAGAACTACCTCTTGCGTTTTCGGACGACCAACGTCGCCTCGACCCCGGTCTTGGCGATGTCGTCGATGATCGTGAGCGTCGTCGTCGATCCGCTGACCGCGCCGCACGCGTCGTTCCCGATGGTGACGTACGCGTCGGGCCTTGCGTTGGCTTGCGCGACGCTGCTCCGGGCGTACTTTGGCCGTGGCGTTGCGGCGTTTGTCGGCGGGTTCGTTTCCATCGTGGCGATGATTGGGGTGGCATTCGTTACGGGTTCGCCGGGCGGCACCGTGAATTGGTTGGGTACCGAGTTGGGGCTACAGGCACCGATTGGGTTGCTCGACGTCGACCGGACCGTCGGGTTAGAAGTGGCACTTCGCGTCGTGCCGGCGCTGTTGCTGGTGGTGGTCGCGGCGGCGTCGGTTGCACAGCTCATTCGATATGGGGCGGTGAGTGCGACGGCCCGACTGCTTCTGCCGTGGGCGGTCGCGGTGGGCTGTCTCGCCATCGGTGCGCGGTGGGACTTGCTCGTACGGGTGCGCTACGACTTCCTGTTGCCCGACGCGCAGGGCTATCTCTACATTGCGCGATCGTTTGAAGAGAAGGCGGCGAAGTTCGAGGCAACGCGCGACTTGCCGCTCTTGAAGGACCTGTACGCGTCGGGTTTCGACGGTCAGACAAGCCTGACGACGGTCTTTTATGCGGGCGGTCACAACGGACGCGAGCCGATGTGGTCCGCCGCGATCGCGTTGGTCGCGCAAGTGTTGGGGTTCTCGGCGTTCCATACGCGGCTGACGTCTATTGCGTTCGCGGTTGGCGTTGCCTCGATGGCGTGCGTGGTTGGGTGGCGCAGGCTGAACCCGCTCATTGGGGTCGGGGCTGGTCTGATCGTCGCCGCGAGTGTCCCGCATATGGGCAACAATGTCCATGGGCTTCGCGAAGAACTCGTGACCGTCGCGATTCTCGGGGCCGTCTTGGTGCTGACGTCGCCACGTCGCGCCAACGTGCCGACGCTGGCGATAAATGAGTGGCGCCGCCTTGCGTGGGCAGAGCGCTGGCCACTCGCAGGCGTCACGCTGCCTCAGTGGCGCGTGGCGACCGCGTCGTTGGCTTGCGCGGGGATAATCCTGACGCGTGCCGACATGATCGTGACGGTCTCAGTGATCCTCGGCACGCTTGCCATCGCCTATCGCTGGGGGTGGCGCACATGGTTACCGATGGGCGCGACCATCTTCGTACTTGTCGCGCCGATGTATCTCGGAT
>CAILQO010000005.1 GCA_903836285.1 uncultured Chloroflexota bacterium | reverse complement strand
TGGCGTGACGACCAAGGTCCGCACGTTGCCGACGCGGCATGGACCCTCACGTGGGCACTGCGCCAACGGGACCGCATCCGGCAGGTGCACGGCAGTCGAGGTGAGCAGCGCCTCGTCCTGCGTCATGCGCTCCGAAGCGTCGAGGCCCTCGCCGAAGATCTAGGCTCGATCGACCCGGAGCTTTACGGCTCGACGCTTGAGCGATTCCGCCATCTCGCCGGGTGGTTACGGGAGGCACTGGACCCCGAGGCGCCTCGTCCGGGCGCTGGTGGACGTCGCGTTGAGCGCCTCGACCTTGCGCGCGAGGCCCAGAACGTCACGCGCGCTTGGAACCTCGAGCGGGCGTGAACTGCCTCCGAAGGGATCGGGGAAAGCCCTGATGGTCGGCGCGTCGGCACGTCGTACCTTCTTACTAGGACGCCGGCAACGGTGATCCGGATCCTGGCGAGAAAGGGGGAACCAACGTGAGAAGGCTCTTCCGCCTGAACCTCCAGGCCCTGTACGGGGTCCTGCAGGTGGATCGCTAGCGCGCGCCCAAACGAGGCCCCGACCCCGCACCTCCTCCGCCGGGTCGGGGTTTCGTCTTCCTGTTGGCGGTCGCTTCGTGGTTCGGTCGGTGGTCAAGGCGAGCCCATACCATCGGGGCATGGAAACCCCCTCGTGGCACTGAAGGCGACGATCTACAAGGCGAGCCTGCGGATCGCGGACATGGACCGAAACGTCTATGGTGACCATGGCTTGACCCTCGCCCTCCATCCGTCCGAGACCGTGATCCGCCTCCTCGTGCGGGTCCTCGCATTCGCACTTGTCGTGCCGGGCGACAACCTGCGAGGTGCGCTTGAGTTCGCTCAAGGACTCGCCGAGAGCGACGAGCCTGACCTTTGGCAGCGCGACCTGACCGGCCAAATCGTTCACTGGGTTGAGGTCGGCGAACCCGACGTGCGGGTACTCGCAAGAGCCTGCGGCCGGGCTGAGCGCGTCTCACTCTTCGCCCACAGCCCCTCGTGGCACGTCTGGTGGGGCGCCATCGAGCCAAAGCTCGCGCGACTGTCAAACCTAGCGGTCTGGCGGCTGCCGCCTGAGCACGTGGCGGATCTTGAGGCGATGACCGACCGTTCGGTGCAATGGCAGGTGAACATCCAGGACGGCGTCATCTCCGTCCACGATGGTCGGCGATCGGTCGAGGTGACACCGCAGCGCCTGAAGCCCGCGTCCGTTGCCTGACGGAGCGCGCGCGATTGCGTCCTTCCGGGCTACCCTTCCGGCTCCGAGGAGCGCAGCATGGCCGGTAGCGCGCGTGAGGTGACCATCGCGATCGTGGGGTGCGGCGGCATGGGGAATCGCCACCTGCGCGGCCTTGCCGAGTACGCCAGGCATGTCGAAGGGTTACCCGGCTACCCGAAGTTTCGGGTCGTGGCCGCCTGCGACCCCAACGATCGCAACGTCAACCTCCTCGCCGACGCCGCGGCGCAGGCGTTCCGGTCGCGCCCACGACCCTTCGCCACGGTCGACGCCCTGCTCGAGGCCTTCCCGCGCCTCGACTCCGTGGACATCACCACCGAACCGCGCCTGCACGCCACGATCGCCACACGATTCCTCGACGCCGGAGTGCATGTCTTGGTGGAAAAGCCGATGGCTCTCACGGTTTCGCAATGCAACGCAATGGACCGCGCCGCGAAGCGTGCAGGGCGCGTACTGTGCGTGGCGGAGAACTACCGCTTCGACCCCCTCGTCCGCCTGACGCGTGCGCTCCTCGACGTCGGAGCGATCGGCATGCCGACCCTTCTGCTGGACCACTCTGTCGGGAGTGGTGGCCGGATCGTCATCACGCCGTGGCGCCACAAGCGCCTGTACGGTGGCACCCTCCTGGACGTCGGGGTCCACAACGTCGACTTGATGGCGTACTACCTCGGACGGATCGAAACGGTGAACGCCAAGGTTGCGCTGCTCGACAAGGTGCGCCACGGCTTGCGGTCGCAAGGACCGACCGGGCCGGGCGTCGCCGAGTCGCCGGGCGCGATCTACGCGGTCACGAACGCAAACCTTGCCGTCGAAGACACCGTCGCTCCCGATGTCGAGGACACCGCCCTCGCCACCCTCGAACTTGCCGGTGGAACCCTCGGGCACTGGACACTCAGTCACGCCGGGCACGGTGCATCGTTCGGGCACAAGGCGATCTACGGCACGGGGGGATCAATGGAACCGGCGCCCCCACGGACGGGTTCCGGCCCGACGGTGCGGGTCGACGGATCGGCCGCCCCGCTAGACATCGTCGCGCAACTTGCACTCGTCCCAGACTTCGCAGTGGACGCGGCGACGGCCCGCCTTTTCGGTGGCGTACGGCTTGGCGCCTATCACCTTGAGGCGATCGATATCGACCGCAAGATTCAGGCCGCGGTCTTCGCCGACTTTGGCAACGCCATTGCGATCGGGCGTCCCCCCGAAGTCGGCGCCGACGAAGGCCGACACGCCGTCGCGGTCGTCAACGCCCTCTTCGAGTCGTCGAGGCTCGCACGCCCAGTCTCGGTGTCGGATGTAGAGGCCGAGGTGCCGGCCGTCTCCGGTTGGCAGGCGGACCTCGATCGGGACCTCGCCGCGAAGTAAAGGCAGATCACGGTGCATTCACTCAACGAGCTTTCATGCTGAACGACGAGACGGGAGCACCGTACTCACGCACCCCCAAGGTCGGGGCACCACAGGCGTAGTGCACTTGAAGTGTCGTCTCCCATACGCGACCGCCAACGGGCGAATCACGGCTGAGTCACGTGCGCAGCGGGGACCCAAAGGCTGGGCTCTCAAGTCGCCCGGGGATAGATGTTTCACGCAGTGCATTCGCTCGAGGGGCGATATCCTGCGCGCGCCCCGGGCGGACGAGACGGGGGCGAGGCGAGGAGGGCGCAGTGAAAATCACCGATCTCAAGATGGTGCCGACCAAGGTCGGCTACCGGCACCAGCTAATCATCAAGATTGAAACCGACGAGGGCATCTACGGCCTCGGCGAGTCCGGGCTGTCGTTCCGCGAACTGGCGGTCATGGGTGCCCTGCGCCACTACCGCGAACTCCTGATCGGCAAGGACCCGTTCAAGATCGGGGCAATCTGGCAGGACCTGTACCGAAGCCAGTACTTCGAGGGTGGGCGGGTCCTCGCCGCCGCCATCTCCGCAATCGACATCGCCCTGTACGACATCAAGGGGAAAGCGCTCGGTGTCCCGGTCTACGAGCTGCTTGGCGGCAAGCATCGCGACTACGTGCCACTCTTCGCGACGATCGGTCGCCCGGTCGGCCAGGCGATGATCGACGGTGCGCACGAGTTGCTTGCCGCCGGGTGGACGGCCATCCGCACCGGGATGCACGCCCCGCACGAGGTGAACGACGCGGGTGAGGGCGTCTTCGAACCGTGGGAAAGCGTTGGTGAGACCGCCAGGTGGCTGAACCGCCTGCGCGAGGCGGTCGGCGACCGGGCGATGATCGGCATCGACTACCACCACCGCCTGTCAGTTGCTGAGGCGGCGTCGTTCTGCCAGAAGCTCGGGCGCGACACCCTCGACTTCCTCGAGGAACCGATCCGCGATGAGACCCCCGAGGCGTACGAGGCACTGCGGCGGATGACCCACGTCCCGTTTGCCATCGGTGAGGAGTTCGCCTCGAAATGGCAGTTCCTCCCATACATCGAACGGGGCATCACGCAGTACGTCCGGCTTGACGTGTGCAACGTGGGGGGATTGACAGAATCAATGAAGGTCGCGGGGTGGGCGGAGGCACACTACGTGGACCTGATGCCCCACAACCCGTTGGGGCCGATCTGTTCCGCCGCCACGGCCCACCTCTGCGCCGCCGTTCCGAACGTCTCATTCATGGAAATCCGCGAGTCGCCGACCGAACGAACTGGGTTCTACGACGAACGGATCTTCCCGGTCCAACTCCGCCTTGACGGCCCACGCCTGTGGCTCTCCGACCGCCCCGGCCTCGGCGTGGAGTTCGACGAGGTTGCCGCCGGCCATGCGGAGTTCGTGCCGAACCTTGAAGCCGAGCGCACGCATTACCTGCGCCGTCGCGACGGATCGATTACCAACTGGTAGGAACGCCCCCGGCAAGTCCGTGCGCGCGGCTCCGCCTTGGGTATTGATCGGAAGGCGGCCACGCGCCGCCTCCGCTCCAGACACGACGGAACGCGCCGGATACTGCAGGCCGAGCCATAACGTCGCCGAATATTGGTGACGCGCGACATAAACAGCGGGCGTCACGTGTCGGTCCATCAGGCCCCGCACACGAACGGCATCTCAGCTGGTTACGCTACTATACCATACCGGGTATGGCACACACAGCACTCGGTTGCTATGCTGTGCCTTCGCCCGCCGGTGGGCCAAGAGGGGACGAGCCATGCAAACCGACCGTGACGAGACTGCCCACGGCGCGCACCGCCACGGCCACGGGGACCACGGCCACGCGCACGACGGCCACGGCCATGGCGACCATGGCGGGCCGGGTGGCCACCGGACGCACCGCTTCAGTGCGGACCACGCGGAGCGCCTCCTATCTGAGGAGCGCGCCCAATCGTTCCCGCCCGGTGCGGCGTTGCGGAACGCCGGGGTGGGTCCGGGGATGACCGTCATCGACCTCGGTTGCGGCCCCGGCTTCTTCACCATCCCCGCGCGCCACGTTGTCGGCGCCGCTGGCCATGTGATCGCGGCAGACGTGCAACCGGAGATGCTCGACCACCTCCGTGGACGCCTGTCGCAGGCGGGCATCGCCGACGTCGACGTCGTACTGGCAACCGAGGGGCAGGTGCCGGTCGCCGGCGCCGTCGCGGATGTGGTGTTCGCGGCGTTCGTCCTGCACGAGGCGAACGACCCAGGGGCCTTCCTCGCGGAGTGCGCGAGGCTCGTGAAGCCCGGTGGCGCCGTCGCCATCATCGAGTGGCGGCACGATGTCGACCTCGAGATCCGCGCCGACCACCGGATCGCTGTCCCAGTGATCGCCGCGCACGCCGCTGCGGCCGGCCTCGATCGCCACGAGGTGCAGGTTCTCGACGATGCACGGGTCCTCGTCCGCCTCACGCGAGGGATCCCCTGAGCTGAGGTCGCGTACCGGGGAATGGTGCAGAGAGGCAAGGCTTCCGCGCCAGATGAGCACCGTCACACACACGCGGGCTGAACGTTTCCGGTTATCTGTCTAATCGGAACCGACACCGAACAGTGGGTAATGAGCGATGCGGCGGCCGTTCTCTCCCGTAACAGCTTCGGCACGGCAGCTCTGGGCCGATCCGGTGCCGTGCCGGTAGCGTTCAAACATCCGCGGTCGTCAGTAAGGCGAGCGCCGCGCACCGGAGGTATTCATGCCCGAGCCGACTCGCCAAGCCGCACCGCTTACTCGCCGACGCGTCACGCTCCTGAGCATTGCCGCCGTGCTACCGATCGCCTCAGCCGCTGCGTGCGGAGGTGATGCGCCGGCCGCGGCGTCACCAACGATGGC
>CAILQO010000004.1 GCA_903836285.1 uncultured Chloroflexota bacterium | reverse complement strand
GACACGTCCCGAGTGATCGAAGGGTTGTCAGACTTGCGGGCAATCTTGTCGATTTCGTCGATGTAGACGATCCCCCGCTCAGCCCGGCCGATGTCAAAATCGGCGGCTTGGATCAATCGGAGCAAGATGTTCTCGACGTCTTCCCCAACGTAGCCAGCCTCGGTGAGCGCGGTTGCGTCCGCAATGCAGAATGGGACGTCGAGAATTCGGGCGAGGGTCTGCGCAAGAAGAGTCTTTCCGGTGCCAGTTGGGCCGATGAGCAGGATGTTGCTCTTTTGCAGTTCAACGTCCTCAAGCTGGGTCGTCGTCCCGATCCGCTTGTAGTGGTTGTAAACGGCCACAGAGAGAACCTTCTTCGGTCGCTCTTGGCCAACAACGTACTGGTTGAGCATCTCGTAGATGCGCTTGGGTGTCGGGACACGGCTGGAGGGAGATGGGACTTTCGGCGTGGGCGCCGGCGCCTCCTCATCGATGATTTCGCGGCAGAGCTCAATGCACTCGTCGCAGATGTAGACGCTGCCGGGGCCAGCAATCAGGCGTCGAACCTGCTCCTGGCTCTTCCCGCAGAATGAACACTTGTATTGAAGGCGACTGTTTCGCTGACTTGCCATACGGCCCCAATCGAACCCACCTGACGGGCACGCACGAGGCGCGTCCGGCAGTCCCGTCAGACAGACGAATCCGGCGGCAGAATGTCTGCCGCCGGGAACCGTACGTCCTGCCGATGGTACCCGGTCGAGCCGACCGGCAGAGGTGAGCGTTATTCCGCCTGGGCGTCCTCTGGGGAGGGCGGCGGTGGCGGAGGCGTGCTGCTTGCAATCACGCCATCGATGATGCCGTACTGGACGGCTTGGTCTGCAGTAAGGAAATAGTCGCGGTCGGTGTCCCGCTGTATCCGATCGAGCGGTTGCCCCGAATGGCCAGCCAAGATGTCGTTCAGTCGGCTTCGTAGGCGCAGGATCTCGCGCGCCTCAATCTCGATGTCACTCGCCTGTCCACCGCGACTGCCCTGCGCCCACGGTTGGTGCATATGCACCGTGGAGTTGGGGAGCGCATAGCGCATTCCCTTGGTTCCTCCGGCCAACAGCACTGTCCCAAAACTCATGGCCATCCCGTAACATATTGTCGAGATTTTGCACTTGCCGGTACTTGTGACATACTGCATCGTGTCATAGATCGCAAGTCCAGCGTAAATGCTCCCACCTGGAGAGTTGATGTACATCTGGATGTCCTTGTCCGGGTCCTCCGACTTGAGCAGGAGCAACTGGGCAACAAGGAGGTTTGCAACCTGCTCGTCTATCGCTGATCCAACGAACACGATGCGATCGCGTAAGAGGCGGGAATAAATGTCCATGCCCCGCTCTCCGCGGGGAGTGGTCTCGATGACGTACGGGATAATTGCCATGGAACGGTGCCTCCTCGGGGCGGGCCGGCCTGCGCAATGACAGGTCCGGCAGGCGCGCCAATACTATTGAGCCTGTGTGCTTTAACTGTCGGTGATGGCGTCAGCCGTGTCACCGTGATCATGCTCGTGACCGTTCTCGTTGCTGCCGGCGGTTGACAGCATCGGATATCCGCCTGCAAAACCTACCAACTTCTCGATGGCTTTGTGGCGTCGAAGGCTCGAACCGATCCGGCGGCGGGAGTCTGCAGATGCAAGGTCACGTCGTGCCTGACGTGCGTTGCTTGGCAATTGCGCCGCGGTCGCGGCGACCTCAGCGTCGATCTCTGCTGTCGACACCTCGATACCCTCCCTTGCGGCGATCGCGTCGAGAAGGGTGCGGGCGCGAATCTGGCGTGTTGCCGTCTCCGCGAGCTGATCTCGCCAGCCCTCCGTAGTCTGTCCTGTGAGCTGGAGGTAGCGCTCAACCGTCAGACGTCGCTGCTCAAGCGAAGTCCGCTCCTCTTCAGCGAGGTAGTTGGTCTCGAGATCGACCAGTGCCTTCGGGATCTCGAAGCTTGAAATGGCGATGGCAGCATCGACGGCTAGGTTCTCCACCTCCGAGTGCCCGCGTCGAGTTGCTTCAAAAGCCGACCGCTGGCGGATGTCAGCGAGTAGCGCATCAACTCCGCCAATGGCCCCGCCGGTGACATCATGGGCAAATGCATCGTCCACGACCGGTACGTGTTTTGAACGCACCTCGTGAATGGTCACCGTAAACAAGGCTTCGCGGTCTTCGACGCCGGTGGTCCCGCCCTCCTTGGTCGTTGGCACTCCCTGCCAGATGACCGCGAACGATCGGTTGTCTCCAGCAACCATCCCGTCGACCCCGCCATCAAATCCGGCTGGGAAGCCGTTTTCGCCGATAATGATCTCCGCCGCCTTCCGCTCGGTCTTGCGCTTGCCAGTGGCGTCACTTGGATCTAAGTCCATCACGATGTCGGCAACGATCATCATTCCGACCGAAACCTTGGCGCCGTCAGCAGCCGTCCATTGTGCTCGGCTCTCCGTGAGCTGGTTGATCACGTTCTGCACTTGCTCATCCGTGACCTCTAGCGTCGGACGCGCAATCTCCAGCGTCGAATAGTCTCCAAGCGTCACTTCCGGGCGCAGAGGAACTGTCGCGGTGAAAGTCAGGGGTTCGCCCAGACTTACTTTCGTGACATCGAAGTGAGGGCGGTCGATGGGGAACAATCCCTCCCGGGTCACCGCCTCATCGTAGGCCTCCGGAACCAGATGGTTAATCGCCTCATCGGTAATCGTGGCCAGCCCAACCTGGCGTTCGACCAATGCCCGTGGAGCCTTGCCCCTGCGGAAGCCGGCCACGCTCGTTCTCGCGGCAACCCGCTTCCAGGCCTTCTCGATGGCAGCGTCCAGTGATTCGGCGGGTAACTCCACCGTGAGTTCGGCGACTCCGGGTTCGGGGCGTTGGGTACTGACTTTCACGACGATTCCTGCTTCCACTTTCAGGCTGAAACGCGTCGCAGAGAGTAACACAGTGCCTCTCCCAATCTGGTGGAGGCGGACGCCTGAAGCGGGCGCTCCGATCGGATGCGATGGATTGCTGGCCGTGGTACGTTGGATGTGGCCGCGGCAACCCCCGGCCATTTGAGGCCACGATTGACCAACGGGAGCCCACGAACATGGCATTCCTGCGACCCGCCGACGCGGAACGCGTGAGGAAGCGTCTGGCGGCTGACCTCGACGGCGACGTCGACGTCATCCTATTTACCGCCCCACCGACGGGTTTGTTCATCCCCGGGCGAAATGAATCAACTACCGGCAAGCAGGCCGAAGCGCTGCTCACCGAGGTGGCAGGCCTTTCGGACCGGGTTCACCTCCGGGTCGTCAACCCGCGCACAGAACCCAATGTAGCCGCCGAATACGGTATCGAGTTGGACCCAGCCGTCGTCGTCGAGAAGCGTGGGAGCGAGGGGACCTCGAAGGCGGAAGCGGGGCGTGTCCGAATGTACGGGCTGCCGTCTGGATACGAGTTCATGACGTTGCTCGATGCGATGACGGCCGCGTCTCGACCGACCCCTTCCTTGCTGCCCGATACCCTTGACTCGCTCAGCCGGATGACGGATCCCGTACACATCCAAGTCTTTGTGACACCGACTTGACCGCACTGCCCCGGGGTGGCCAGTTTGGCCCACCAGTTTGCGCTCGCGCAGCCGCTCATTTCGGCCGATGTTGTCAGTGCGTCAGAGTTTCAGGCGTACTCCTCTCGGTTTGCGGTTCAGGCGGTCCCAAAGACCGTCGTGAACGGGCGCAAGGACATCGTCGGAGGCATGCCGGAACCACTGTTCGTTGCTGAAGTGCTGCGTGCGGCCGGTATTGACCCTGACAACCCCACCTAATCGCGCGCAAGGCCCTCCATCCCAGCCCCTTGGCTTGCCAGATTGGCACCCATTAGGTGCTCGCACGCGCCTCCATTCGAAGGTGCAGGCCGCGCGGACATCGCACGACTCACGCGTGCTGTACGGGCGCGGTGTGCGCCGCGAATGCAGCACCGGCGCGCACCAATGCATATTCCATGGAGTCTGCCAAGGCAAACCACGATGCTTCGATGATGTTGGAGGAGCTGCCGACGGTCGTCCACGACCCTGACCCGTCAGTGGAGTCGATCGTGACCCGGGTCCACGCGGCGGTACCCGCGCCCTCGTCGATCACGCGGACCTTGTAGTCCGCAAGTCGGACAGCAGTAAGCTGGGGAAACCGCGAGACGAGCGCCTTTCGCATCGCCTGGTCAAGCGCGTTGACTGGTCCGTTTCCCTCGCCCGCCGTGTGGATCACCTCGCCTTCGACCCGTACCTTCACCATTGCCTCAGCGAGCATATCCCTGCCGTCACGCGACTCCACAAGCGCCAGGAAGTCAACCAGTTCAAAGGGCGCACGGTAATCCGGGTCGGTTCGCCTTGCCATCAGCTCGAACGATGCCTCTGCACCTTCAAACTGGAAACCGCGGGACTCAAGCTCCTTGACCTGGAGTGCCAAGGTTCTCGCCCGTTCCGGCGACCCGAGCTGAAGCCCGATTGCCTCCACGCGTGATGCAATCGCCGCTTTGCCGGAAAGCTCGGAGATCAAGATGCGGCTAACGTTACCGACTTCCTCAGGTGATACGTGCTGGTAGCTCATTGGGTTCTTACGCATGGCATCTGCGTGGTACCCGGCCTTGTGTGCGAACGCGCTCGCACCGACATACGGTGCGTGAGGGTCATGGTTCAGATTGCACACCGACGCGACAAAACGTGAGGCATCGGTCAACGACTGAAGCTGCTGGTCAGTCACGCAGTTCACGCCGAGCTTCAGCTTAAGCGTCGGGATGATCGAGCAAAGGTTCGCGTTGCCGCACCGCTCGCCGTATCCGTTAACGGTACCCTGAATGTGGACGGCACCCGCTGCGAACCCCGCAAGAGCGCCAGCGACGGCGAGACCGCAATCGTCATGCGTGTGGATGCCGATCTCAGTGCGCGTCCCGAAATCAGCCACGACGGACCCGACAATCATGCCAATGTCGGCAGGCAGTGTCCCGCCATTCGTGTCGCATAGAACGAGCGTTTCGGCACCTGAATGAGCCGCTGCTCGCAGGCACTCGAGGGCGTAATCTGGATCATCTCGGAAGCCATCGAAGAAATGTTCAGCGTCATAGAACACACGCTTGCCGTGGGTGCGTAGGAACGCGACCGAGTCGGCGATCATCTCCAAGTTCTGGGACAACGGCACGCCAAGGACGTCTCGAACCTGGGACGCGCTGTTCTTGCAGACAATCGTCACGACCGAGGTCCCGGCATTGACGAGCGCCCGAAGGGCGGGGTCATCGTCGGCCCGGTTGTCCTTGTATCGGCTCGACCCGAACGCGACAATCGTGGCCGACTGCCAACTCATCCCGGCAACGCGCGTGAAGAACTCTTGATCTCGGGCGTTGGAACCAGGGTACCCGCCCTCGATGTACTGGACGCCGAGTCGGTCGAGCCGCTGTGCGACCCGCAGTTTGTCATCAAGTGACAGGCTAAGGCCTTCGCGCTGAACGCCATCTCTGAGGGTCGTGTCGTAGAGGTCAACGGTGCGGGCTCGTGAGGACATCGGTGGTAACTCCGGCAATGGTGGTCATGACGGGCTTGCCTTGGATCGGAGAGGAGCGGGGTCGCCCCGTGCAAGAAATGGCTTCGAACCGGGCCTAATTCACGACGCCGCAACGCCGCGCCCAAGCGATCAGAGCGCCAGCGCACGAGCAGTTGGGCGACGGAAACGTGCGCCTAGCCCGCGGCCGGCGCAGTAATTCGCGCGCTCGTTTCGCCGAGGGCGGCGATGACGAGGTCGCCCATGCGGTCTGTGGTGACCACCTGCGTACTAGGGCCAGCGATGTCCGGGGTTCCGTATCCCGAAGCTAGGACGTGCTCGACCGCCACCTCAATTGCGGCTGCGTCGTCTGGTCGATTGAGCGAGTACCGAAGCATGAGGGCGCCGGATAGGATCGCCGCCAATGGATTAGCTCGTCCAGTGCCGACGACCTCGGGCGTGTAAAGGGCTGTCCCGTGGATCGGTTCGTATAGGCCGTGAACCCCGCCAGCCCCGTTCTGGCCCGACCCGAGCGACGCCGACGGGAGCATGCCCATCGAACCGGCCAGAACCGACGCCTCGTCGGTCAGGATGTCGCCGAACATGTTTTCGGTCACCATGACGTCGAACGTCGCTGGGCGCCGGATCAGGTACATCGCGGCTGCGTCGACCAAGATGTGTTCCAGCACGACATCGGGGTAGTCGGCGCCCACACGCGTCGCAATCTCGCGCCAGAAGCGACCCGTGGTCAAGACGTTTGCCTTGTCAACGCTCGTGACCTTCTTGCGTCGACCGCGGGCGAGTTCAAAGCTCACGCGCAGGACCCTCTCGATCTCCTGCTCGGTGTACGAGAGCGTGTCGACCGCGCGCCAACCTGTTGGGCTGTTCCATCTCCGGCTCGGCTTGCCAAAGTAGAGGCCCCCGGTAAGTTCACGCACGACGATCATATCCGTGCCTCGAACGACTTCCTCCTTGAGCGCGGACTGGGCAAGCAGACTGGGCGCGAGTTTGACCGGCCGGAGATTGGCGTACAGGTCGAGGGCCTTGCGCAGTCCGAGGATGCCCTGCTCGGGGCGCACTGGCGCTGAGGGGTTATCCCATTTCGGGCCCCCGACGGCACCGAAGAACACCGCATCGGCCGCCGATGCAAGCTCAAGGGTGTCCTGAGGCAGGGCGGACCCGGTGGCATCGATTGCCGCGCCGCCCACTAGCGCGGACTCGGCACGGAACGACCAGTCGGATCGCGCGGCCGCTGCCCGGACCACACGCATTCCAACCTCGGTAACCTCGACGCCGATGCCGTCACCCGGCAGTACCGCGATGATCGGCTGGCGGTCGTGAATCGGATCACTGGTCATGGAATTGCCCTTCATGGTCCGCGCCCGGGTTCTCTCGCCTTGCCATCAAGTACCGGAACTGGGTAAGCAGGAGCCCTATGGCGTGGTTGGGGACGTTGTCGGAAAGTCGAGGTTGCGAGACGCCTCGAAGGCGCCAATGGCTTCCGAATGCTTAAGTGTGAGCCCGATATCGTCGAGGCCGTTCAGGAGACACTCGCGCCGGAAGGGATCGACGTCAAACGAGGCGACGACACCTTCCTGATCCGAGACGACTTGCTGGATGAGGTCAACGGTAAGGGCGTAGCCCGGTCGCTCGGTGGCTCGTGCGAGTAGTTCCCGAATGGTTTCCTCTGGAAGTACGACTGGAAGCATCCCGTTCTTGAAGCAATTATTATAAAAGATATCGGCATAGCTG
>CAILQO010000003.1 GCA_903836285.1 uncultured Chloroflexota bacterium | reverse complement strand
TGAGCATCACGCTCGCACGCGCTGCCCATCCGGTCGCGGCTGGCATCGCCCTCGCCCTCGCGATGGTGAAGCCCCAGCTTGGGCTCGTCCCGGCCGTGGCCGGCGGTCTTACCGACCTGCATGCGGCGTGGCGCCGCCACGAGGCGAGCAGGCGTGCTCCGTCGGGCCTCGTCAAGAGTCCCCACCCCCACCTTGGGGACACCCGCTCCCCTACCCCGATGGGGAGAACTCCCTCCCCCGTTGCGACGGCAGAGGAGGAAGGAGAACCCGCTCCCCTGTTGCGACGGGAGAGGGGCGGTGCGGCGTCCGGGCGCCTCGCCACATCGGTGGTCGTGACGATGGGTGCGCTGGTCGGCGCAAGCCTCATCGCCCTGCCGGGATGGCTTGCACCGTTCCTCGACGGCGTGGCTGACTACGCACGCGCCGCGAAGGCGACCTCGCCAGCGATCCTCGTGGCCGACGGGATCTCCCGCCTCGCCACGGGCGACTGGTCGACACGCGACCTGCCCGGCACCCTCGAGCCCCTCCCACTCGCAGTCGGAGGTGCAGTTAGCGTGGCAATCATTGCCGGGTGGCTCAGGCAGGCGCGACGCGACCCCGGAGTGCCGTCCGCGATCACCGCTGGTGCGCTCGCCGCGGCGTGGTTGGTCCCACCGACGTACGAGTGGAATCACGTGACGTGCCTGCTCGTCCTCGTCCCCTGGGTCCGCCGGGGTGGGCGCGGGCGGGCAGTCTCGTGGCTCGCGGCCAGCGGCGCCACCATGCCGCTCGTCCTCGCATGGCCGGATGGCAGTCGCGCCGTGTGGCCCGTCATGCTTCTCGCCGTGTGGCTTCACGACGCCGCAACGGCACGCACCGCGCCAACCCCATGAGCACCACGTCTACCCAGGCCCAACAGAACCGAACAGCGTCGGGCAAGCTGGCCCCTCCCCCGTCGCAGCGGGGGAGGGGTTCGGGAGGGGGCTTCAAGGAGGGGTTGGGTTTGAGAGGCCAGGGGAGGGGACCAACAACAGCGATCGCGAGTGGCGTCCCCCGCACGGGCGCCTTGGCCATCGCTGGGATCGTGCTCGCCATCGCCCTCGCGGCACGCTTGCCATCGTTGCTTGCGACGCCCGGGTGGGACGGCGACGAGGGCTACACCCTCGAGATCGCGTGGAACCTCGCCCACGGCGACGCACGGATGTTCGCCCTTGAGTACCGGTTCGTCGCACATCCGCCCCTCGCGTTTGCCGCGATCGCCCCGGCGTTGCGAGCGTTCGGGCGCGACCTCGCGGTACTACGGGCGGGTGCCGGGATTGCAAGTGCCTTCACCGTCGCGCTTGTCGCGTGGGGCCTTGCCCGGGCGGGACTGCGTCGCGCCGCGGCCCTGGGCGGTGTTGCCCTCGCGGTTGCACCGTTCGCCGTCGCGTACGGGCGGATGGGCTACACCTATGGACTACTGGCGCTGGTGGTCGCCGGAACGGTCACCGCACTGTTGGCGTGGCGACGCGATGCGGAGGCGGTCAGAGATGCACGAGGTCCAGGACGGCCCACCCCATCCCCCACCCGGCGGCAGAGTGGGGTCGTGGCCTGGCCGATCACGCTCGCAGCGCTCGGGCCGCTCATCGACCACCCGGGCATCGCCTTGCCGGTCCTTGTCGCCATCGAGGTGCGCCTCGCAACGCGATCATGGCTGAACGCCGCCGGGGCACTGGCCCTCTCGCTCGCCCCGGCCATCGCGTTTCACGGCGCCATCGCCTGGCTCGACCCGGCAGGCAGCGACGAGGAGTGGCGACAGCTTGGCGCGCGCCTCGGCGCCTCGCTCGACCTCCACCAGGCGCCGGAGGGCGTTCCGGTGCCAACCCTTGCCACAACGGTCGCCCTGGTCCTCGCCAACGTGTCCGGCCTGATGCGCGCGTCGTGGTGGATGCCCCTCGCCGTCGCTGGATTGTTCGCGATCCCCGCGAGTGCCGGGCGCATGACGGTCCTGCGCGCGTTCGCCCTCGTGGCGATTCCCGCTTTCGCCGTTCGGCCGATCGACCCGTTCTTCCGCACCGCCATCCCATTGCTCCCGCTCGCAGGTTGGGGCCTCGGCGCAATCCTTGATCGGGGCGTCGGCGCGGCGTTCGACGTGATGGGTGCCACTCCCGGCCGCGGGCCGATCATCCCGCGCCTGCTCGGTTCGTGTGTCGCCGCGCTCGTGCTGCTCCCCCTCGGCATCGAAGCTGGAACCACCGCCGTTGCCCTGCTTCCAAGCATGGCCGCCCCCTCCCAAGGCTCAAGGGCGGACGGGGGTCGGGTCGGTCGCACCATCCCACTCGCGCCGGCACTGACCTTGCCGATCGACCCGTGGCTCATCCGGGACGGGGACGACGCGCGCGCCGCCGCCGCGTGGGTGAACGCGCACGTGCTGCCGACCGACCTGGTGGTCGCGTCTCCGGTCGTCACGTGGCTCGTTGCGGCGCGGGTTGCCGACCACCTTCAGGCGACGGCGCGAGCGCTTCCTGGAACGGCGGTCGCCTTTTACCCGCCCGTGATCGCTGCGGCCCGGTGGCGCTTCGACCCTTCGGTGCAGGCGGCGCGGTGGGTCATCCTCGACCATGTCACCGACGCGTGGGTCGCGGCCGACCCGTCGACAAGACAAGTCCTTGGGCCGGTCGCCGATCGTGCACCGGCGTTTCGGGTGGGCAGCTACCGGGTCGTTCCGGGCGGTTCGTGACGCCCAGCGGAACGGTCAGCCGGCGCCCGACGTCGCCGGTGCAGTTCCGCCCATCCGTTCGGGGGCCTCGGTCGGCGTCACCTTCCCGGCAGGCACGGCTCGGGCAAGGACGGCCATCACCAGCGACGCCGCGATGGCCGTACCGACACCGGTCGCAAGCGACGCCGTCGCGTCCGAGACGGTCCCGATAAGCGGTGGCCCGGCAAGGAAGCCCGCATAGCCCATCGTCGCGACCGCTGCGATCGCTGCGCCGGATGCCTGCCCGGGCAAGCGCGATGCCGCCGACAACGCCAGCGGGAAGGTCGTACCGATCCCTGCGCCGCAGACTGCAAACCCAATGATCGTGAGGACGCGGTCAGGCGTCGCAATCGCGCCGGCCAGGCCAATCGCCGAGAGCACGCTTCCCGTCACCATGATGGTGCGCGGCTCGAAGCGCGCCGCGACCCAGTCACCGGTCAGGCGGGATACCGCCATGGTCAGCGAGAACGCGCCGAACGCGAAGCCCGCTGACGCCGGCGGCGCGCCAAGGACATCCCGCAAGTAGATCCCCGACCAGTCGGCCACCGCGCCCTCGACCATCAACGAGAGGCCGGCGATGGTGCCAATCGCGAGGAGCGGCGGCGTGAGGCGCGCCACGGCACGAACCGGCGCAGCCTCCGAGTGCCGTTCGTCATCCAGGAACCAACGCGTGCACGCCAGCATTGCCAGCCCCGACAGCACCCCAGTCGGCACGAGATGCATCACAGGCGGGATTTCGAGGGCGACCAAGGGTGTCGCCACGACCGCGCCCGCAAGGTTCGCCAGGCTCCACGACGCATGGAAGCCCGACATCAAGACTTGACCGTGGCGCTTCTCGACGGTGCTCGCTTGGCTGTTGAAGGCCACGTCGATCCCACCTACCGCCATCCCAAAGCAAACGAGGCCTGCGAACAGCGTCCACTGTGACGACGCAAAGCTAGGCAACAGGAAGCATGCACAGAACAGGAGCGAGAACGCCGCCGTCACGTTTCGGCTCCCAAACCGTGAGGTGAGGGCACCCGCAACCGGCATGGTTGAGACCGAACCGACCGCCGACCCCAGCAACGCTAACCCAAGCTCGCCGTCGTCGAGGCCTGCCTGGATCTTGACGTCGGGAATCCGCACGAACCACTGCGCAATTGCCAACCCGTGAAAGGCGAAGACGGCGGTCGTCGCCACGCGCGCGGCGACTGGTGGGCGGGCATCCATCGCTGGTGAGGGTACCTGCGTGAGCGGTGGCACCCGCGGCCGATCAGTCCTTGGCGGCGTCGAACTCGGTGAGCCTGGGGGCCACATCGCTTCGTGAAGGGCCGCACTGGCCAGACGTCGGCATACAGGCAGTGGGGCGTGCGCAGGGCAGCAGTCCAGCGCCGTCTAGCTGCGAGCTACGTGTATGCCCGCATTGGTCGCGAGTTGCCCAATCGCTCCGACCACCGCCGACGGCGCCTCAAGCGGAGCGAGATGTCCGCACGCCGGCACGATCTCGAGGTGTGCCCCGGATGCGAGCGCTGCCAACGGGCGCATGCGCTCGACCGGATACAGACGGTCCTCGGCCCCCATCATGATCGTGGTCGGTACTTCGAGGCGGGGCAGTACGTCGGCAAGGCCGGGGAAGCGAGTCAACACCGTGCGCGCCGTGCGCGCAGCGGCCGCCTTGTCGAAACTCGTGAACGCTCCCGCGAATGCATGCACGCGCTCCGGATAGGCCGCGAGCGACGCCGCCGAGAACATCGAGCGCGCAACCCCACGACCCCAGAAGGCGGTCGAACCAAACAGGCGCGTGCCAAGGAGTTCGAAGACATGTCCGCCACGGCTTGGTCCGAGGGGGGCATTCATGATCAGCACCCCATGGACGCGCTCCGGTGCCCTCACACCGATGTGGGCGGCGACTTGCCCGCCCCACGAGCACCCGGCGACGAGCGCCTGGCCGACTCCGAGACTGTCAAGAATCTCAAGTACCACGTCGGCGTAGACCCAGGGTTGGACCTCGCCGTTCGGGGGATCGCTCTGGCCAAATCCCGGGCCATCGATCCGAAGCGTGCGCCACCCGTGGCCCAGCAGCGCGACCACGTGCGCGTAGAGGCGATGATCGCTGAACAGCGATGGCCAGAGCACGACTGGCGAACCAGTGCCCTGATCTTCCAGTGCAATGGCGCCAAGACGGGTCTGGATGCGGCGGAGGTTGGGTGTCATCGACACGAGGGAGAGCCTCTCGTTGCTGATGCTTGGCGCCGCACCGACCCACTCGGTGGACGTAGTCTGGTCAAGCAGGAACCGAGCGGTCGATGCCGCGGTGATCGTCAGGCCAATTCCCCGACCATCAACGCTCGTGCGCACTGGCTTGACTGGACCGCTTGTGATAGAGGGCAATCTCACCGAGACCCACTCGACCGGGCTTGCCCGCAAAGCGGCTTCCATGCGCTCCTTGTCCTCAACGATCGGGAGCAGCCAACGAACGAAGAGCGGGATCACCACATGGTTTGCGACCCAAGGTCCGCTCCCGCCGGCGCCGATGTTCGACATGCACACGATGCGTGGAACACCACGCGTGATCATCTCCGATAGCGCGACTCGCACGGAATCCGAGACGAGAGTGGTCGACCGGCCGTCGCCCTTCCCACCAATGCCAAGGCAGTGGATGACGGCATCGGCATCCTGAACGCAGCGTCCGACGTCGTCTGGTGAGGTTGGGCTTCCGCCGAGGACCGTCAGCCGCGGATGGCTCCTCGTCACGCGGCCCGGATCCCGAACGAGCGCAGTGACCTGATGGCCTTGTTCGATTGCCTGAGCGATCACGGTTCCACCCGTGACGCCGGTACCACCAAAGATGGCTAGGTTCATTCGACTCACTCTTGATCGCGCGCAGCAACCCCAACCGCAGCGCGGTGGGACGGATCACCGGGCTATGCCCACGCCGACTCCCATATGTTTACGATGTGAACTTTCCCGCCGAGCGGTTGTGGGAGTCAACATGTCGGCGTGACGAGGCTCCACGACACCCGGAAGGAAGCCATGCCGGATAAGTCGAGCGTCATCGCCGTGTGGCCGTCGCGCACCCCAGCGGCGGGCACGACAGAGCCTGATGCCTCAGGTCCGCACCAGCGCGTCCAGCCCACGGCGCGCGCTGGGTCCAGTGGGTTCGGTCGCGAATCCGACGCGTGAGAGCATCTGCAAAGTTTCGCCCGCTGCACCGAGGCCCAGGGTCCGATGCAGCGCCTCGCGCGGTCCACGCATCTCCGGGAACTCCTGCAGGGCCTGGGACAGCGGGTGCATGTCCGCGCCCGCGGCCGTGGCCAGAAGGTGGGCGCGCACGTACGCGCGGCCCGAGGCCACCTGCATCGGCCGGCTGTTGGCTGGGCTGGCGAGCCACAGGAAGCCGCTAGCGGTTTCAAAGGGCACCCAGCGATCCATTACCCGCTCCAGCGTCTTGCTGCCGTTGACTGGCACCTCCATCGGGTCGAACAGGCCAGCCGTGTGCAGCGCCCGCACCATCGGGCTGTTCAGGCTGATGCCGTCTCGGTTAGCAGCGATGGCGTCGGGGCCGATGCGCATGAGCCGGGCTGATTCGAGCCAGGTGCGCGGCGTGATGGCCTCAATCTCGTAGGCTTCGCGCGTGATGCGGCGGATGGGGTCCATCGCCGCCGCGCCGTCCGCTACGCCAATGCGCAGGCCGAATCGGGTGGCTGTCTCGGCCCAGCTGCGCACCAGCGCCTGCGGAAGCGGGCGATTGTTCTCGTAGGCGGTCTTGCGCGTGTGCCGGCGCACGATCTGGGCAAACAGGGGGTCAGCCGGTGCGCTGCCCGGTTCGCCCAGCGCCAGTGTGGCCACGCGGCTGCCCTTGGGCAGTTCCCGGTCTGCGGGTGGGCCGTCGGGAAAGAGCTCGACCCTGGCCGCCACGCCACGCTGAGCCGCAGCGATCACCGCCAGTTCCAGAAACGCGCCGCAGCCAATCAGGACTTGGCGGCCAAAGGGATCGGTCTCGGGCAGCACCCGCTCGCCATCGCAGGTCAGATGGATGCGTCCGGCTTCGCGCAGGTCGGCAATCCACGCCTGGAGGTTGTGCGGATTGGGCGCCAGCAGCGCATGGGCCAACATGAAGCGCCGCACGTCTGCCTCGCGATCGGCGATGCGCCAGGGCAGGATTGCATCCTCCGGCAATTCGGCGCTACCGCCGACGAACCATCCCGCGGCGGCGAGCACGGCACCACCGCCAACGAGGCCGATGAACGAGCGGCGCCTTACGGCGGCGCTAGCGCGGCCTACGAAGGGGTGCGCTGATGCGCTCATCACATTTCTCCTTTTTCATCCGAACAATCAAGCCCTTGACGGCAAACTCGCTCGCCGGTGCGCTGATGCGCTCATTACATTTCTGCTTTCCATCATTGTCGCCGCGGATGGATTCATGATGTAGCAGTCATCACCGAAACATCCACATTGAAAGTTTCCAAGAACTATGTACTAAACGGAAATTATTTTTATATTGATTTCGGGCGTTAATTCTTTTGTTTAGATTTGGTAGATTCTCATTTAGTATTTTGTATAGACACTTTGTCCTTGATCTGCTCCGCTCTAGTTTTGACTTTGACGTGT
>CAILQO010000002.1 GCA_903836285.1 uncultured Chloroflexota bacterium | reverse complement strand
TGCGCGGGGGCCTTCCCTAGCGGCGCTGCCACCAGATCGACACGCCCACCGCGATCACCGAGAGCGGGACGAGCAACACCACCGTGATGAAGACGAGGAACTCCCCCTGATTGGTCAGCACGATCGACGGCGCCGCCTGCGGTTCCGCCCGGATGCTGATCAGGTCTTCCTCTTCGGCAAGCCAGTTCACCGAGTTCACGAACAGGTCGCGATTGCCGATCACCTGCCCGGCAAGCGTGTTTGACGCGAACTCCACGTTCCCGACGATGACCGCGCGCCCCTTCGGCACCTTCGGCGCATCCGCCGGCACGGCGGTCGGCGTGGCACCGGGCGACATCGACGGCACCGGGTCGGTGCGGTTCACCGCGACGGCGACCGACACGGGGCCTTTCAGGTCGGTGCCCTCATCGAACTTGGCGCCGCCGGTGAGCGTCACCTCACCCCAGCCACGTTCGGTCGTCTTGAGGAGCGACGAGGTCGCCACGTTGGCCCCGGTCGCCCCGACCTTCGGGGTGATCGACCGCGTGCCGGGCAACACCACGTCGGTCAACGACGACGAGATGCGGTGCCCCTGCTGCGGCAACGGCGCCGGCGTCAGGCCGTCCCCGCTGAGGTTGCGCGCCGGGTCGATGACCAAGTCGTTCCCGACCGTCACGTTCCAGCGGTCGAGGAGCGGCTCGAAGCCGGTCTCGACTTTCGGTTCAAGCAGGAAGAGGACGTGCCCACCGGCATCGAGGAAGTCGCCGATCGCCTTGACCTCGGCCTCAAGCGCCTTCACCTTGGCGCCGGCGATGACCACGACGGCGGCGTCGGCCGGCACGGTCGAGGTGGCGAGCAGCGAGAGCTTGTCGACGACGTAGTTCTCGCGCTTGAGGGCTTGCGAGATGACGTTCATCCCCCCCTGTTGCGCAGAATCTGGGTCGCGCTCCTGGTGACCCTGCAGGAAGTAGACCTTCTTCTTCTCCGTGCGCGTGAGTTTGAGCCGCGCGCTGGTGAAGTCCTGCTCGGTGAGGCCCGTCGTCTCCTCCTTGCGTTCGCCGGAGGTGAAGAGCGTCACGGGCACCGCCTTGATGTCGTACTGCCGGGCGGCGCCGGGGTTGATCTCCGGGTCGATGAATTCGATGGTCACCCGCTTCGAGGCGCCGGCGTACTCCTGCAGGAGCGCCTTGGTGCCGCGCGAGAACGGGTCGCCGTCCAGGCGGCTCGGGAAGAACGCGATGATCTTGACGTCGCGGTCGAGCGACCCGAGGATCTTCCGGGTCTGGTCTGCAAGGGTGTAGCGCTTCGCGTTGGTGAGGTCGAGCTTGCCACCGTATTGGACGGACGCCCAGTTGACGACGCCGAGGATGCCGATGATGGCGATCGACTGGATGGTGGCGGCGCTCCCACGGCGGGCTGAGCGCGTGCTGCCCCAGGCGATCAGATCGCGCCCGTGGATGGCGACGTAGAGGCCGATGAGGACCGCGCCGACCGCCAGAAGTGCGATGACGCCGGTCGACAGGTCGCGCGTTGCTCCCCACCACGCGAGGCCGCCGAGGAGCAACACGCCGCCGGCGGCGCCAATCATCGGCGCGACGAACCCGACAAATCAGTCGTCTTCTTGGTCCGCGTCTAAGTCTTTACGGTCCTCGACGTCGCTCTCTTGGTCCGTGTCGTCGCTCGCTTGGTCCTCGGCGCCGGGCATTTGGTCCGCGGGCATCCCTG
>CAILQO010000001.1 GCA_903836285.1 uncultured Chloroflexota bacterium | reverse complement strand
CCTGGGGCTGACGGCGATTGGGTCGCGCGGGAATGCGTTTGGCGCCGTCGACGTGCCGAACCCGGGCCGGGTGCGTAAGGCGATGGCGGGCAACGACCCGCGCCAGATCGGGTTGATCGCGGCGGCGTACGCCATTGGGGTGGCGTCGACGATGGCGAGTGCGTCGCCGAGCCTTGAAGCGTTCGCGCCGTCGTCGCTGGCCGGCCCGTTTGGGGTGGCGTCGGAGGCGGGTCGCTACCCGATCTTTTTCGCGGTGCAGGCGCTTCGGCGCTTCTCCGGTCGACCGACCGCGGCGTTGCCAGATCTGCCGGGCGGCGCGCACGGCATCGCGGTGGTTGGCGACGTGCCCGGGTCGGTGGATGCGGTCGTTGCGAACGCAACCGACGGGGAGGTCTCCGTGACGCTGCCGGCGGGGGCAACGTTCCGACGCCTCGACGAGTGGTCCGCCCTGGCGGCGGCGGTCGATGCCGGGTGGCTAGATGGTCCACGCGAGGTGGCTGGTGCCGAGGGGGCGGTGACGTTGCCGCGGTACGCCGTGGTGTTCGCGTCGTGGTCTGGTGTGGGCGCGTAGCGGGGAGGCGCGCGGGCACCTCCCCGTGACGAGGCGCGCGGTTACCGCCTGACGGTGGCGGCCGACACTGGCGCCGCCCCAGAGGGGGCGAGCGACCCAGTCTTCGCCATCTTCACGAAGTAGCCCTGCCCCGCCTGCATCGTGAATTGGTTGACGGACGTCCCACAGGTGTGGGCCGCCCACCCGGCGTCGACCCACTGCACCACCTCAAGGGCACTGCCGGCGACCGCGGTGTTGAGCGTGGTGCAGGTGCCGGGGGCGGTCGACGGCGTGGGTGAAGTCGCCGCCGCGCCAATGAGGTTCCACCCGGCGATGAGGGCGCGCGTCACCGGGGTCGTGATGGCGGTGCCCCACGTCGGCCAGGTCGCCGCTCCCGTGGTGCGCACGAAGTAGCCGGCACCGGGTTCAAGGGTGAAGTCGTTCGGCGGAAGTCCACACCGATGGCTCTCCCACGCCCCGGCGGACCACCGGACGACCTCGACGACGCTGCCTGGCGCGTCGAGGTTGGTGAGGGAGCAGACGCCTGAGGCCACCAACGCCGGCGATGGGGTGACTCGAAGGGCGACAAGGGTCCACCCGCTCTGGAGCGGCGTGGCGACGGGCGTCCCGAGTGAGAGCGACAGCGAACCGGCACGCGCCGTGGCGACGGTGGTTGTGGCGCCGACGGTGCCGTCTGCGCCGCCGTCTGCAGTCACGATGACTTGGGTGGTGTCGGCGACGGGGTAGGTTGCGTCGAGGGTGGCGGTGCGGAGGTTGCCGAGGTTGGCCGCCCACTCCTTGGCATTGGCAGCGGTCATGAGGAAGGCGAGCGGCGCGCTGGTACCGGTTGTGCCGGTGGCGCGGACGTGAACGACCACGCCATCTGGGGCGGTGCCGTCGGCGCGGGCGATCGTGCCGCGCGCTTGGTCGGAGCCGGTCAGGGCAAGGGTCGGGCCAGTGGTGACGAGGTGATGTGCGCCGGCGTTGGTGTCGGTAACGGTGCCGGAGACGACGTCGAGGCGATAGCGCGTGGACGCCTTGGCGCCATTGACAGTGACGTAATGGACGGTGAATGTGGCGGTTGCCCCACGGGTGTCGGCAACGACGGTGGCCGGG